>NZ_JAMYSJ010000007.1:0-277161 GCF_040321855.1 Mesorhizobium sp. M0227
ATCCTTCTGCGAGGCCGTCGAAGCTTTCGACTACCCACAAGACGCCATCGTTCGCAAGGTCCAGAAAGAGGGCCGCGTCGCCTTGTGCGGCTACATCCTGCGCCTCTCCAAGGCATTTGGAGGGAAAGCCGTGGCCTTCACCCCCACCGGCAAGGACGGCGTCTTCCAAGCCTTCTTCAGACATCAGAAAATAGAAACAGTCGACCTCAACCTCTGCAGACGATAAGTGACAAAACTGTTCGCGATGTCCTCGCACACCTGTTCGCGATGTCTCCGGTCCAAACACCCCCTTGCGGGGGAGATGTCCGGCAGGACAGAGGGGGGTGTGACGGAACGGGCCTTCGCTATCTGCGCGCCTAAATCATCTCCAGCCCGCGTTTGCGCGTCGGTGGCGGAAAGCCACGGTCGAGATCGGCGATGTCCTGAGGCGTAAGCTTGATGTCGAGCGCGGCGACATTCTGGCGGACGTGCTCCTGGCTGCTGGCCTTCGGAATGGCGATGACGCCGGCCTGATGCATCACCCAGGCCAAGGCGATCTGGGCGGCCGTGGCGTTGTGGCGGGCGGCGACGGCGTCGAGCCTGGCATTGCGCGCCAGCGCGCCCTGCTCGACCGGCGAATAGGCCATCAAGGGAATGTTGCGCTGCCGGCTCCAACGCGCCAGGTCGAATTCGAGGCCACGCCGGACCAGATTGTAGAGCACCTGGTTGGCCTGGACACTGCCGCCATCGGGCAAGGAGGTCAGCTCTTCCATCTCGTCGGTGTCGAAATTGCTGACGCCCCAGTGGCGGATCTTGCCGGCCTTTTTCAGGGCCTCGAAGGCCGCGACGGTTTCCGTCAATGGCACGCTGCCGGGCCAATGCAGCAGATAGAGATCGATGCGGTCGGTGCGCAGGCGTTTCAGGCTGTTTTCGCAGGCGCGCTGCACGCCCGCGCGCGAAGCATTTGATGGCAGAACTTTCGAAACCAGGAAGGTCTCGTCGCGGCGCCCGGCAATGGCTTCGGCCACCACCTCCTCGGCGCCGCCGCTGGCATACATTTCGGCGGTGTCGATCAGTGTGATGCCGAGGTCGAGGCCGAGCTTGAGGGCGTTGACCTCAGAGGTGCGGCGATTGTTATTCTCGCCCATCTTCCATGTGCCCTGGCCAAGCACCTGAACTGCTTCGCCAGAGGGCAGTTTGGTGGTTCTGATGGTCGATGGCATGGCGGGCTCCAGTTGGGGCTGGATCGCATCATAGGCTGGACGAGAAATCCAGAGGCGTTCTCGCCGCGCTGGCTATGGCTGAAGACTTACTTCACCGGATGGGCGGCGAGCCAGGCCTGCATCTGCTTGATCTCGGCTTCCTGCGCGGCGATGACGCCTTCGGCGAGCTTGCGGATTTCCGGGTCCTTGCCATTGGCAAGTTCGACCTTGGCCATGTCGATCGCACCCTGATGGTGCGGGATCATGCCTCTGACGAAATCGACGTCGGCATTGCCGGTATAGTCGGACGCCATCATGTCGGCATGCATCTTGTCCATCGCCGCCTTGTAGCCTTCGGTCGAAGGGCTGGTCGCATCCGCCGCCATAGCGCCCATGTCGTGTTTCATTTCCTCACTCTGCGCCGGAACGCTTTCGAGGAAGACGGCAACCAGCATTCCGGCCGCCATCAGCAGCAGCACGAGTTTTTTGGCCAAGGTCATTCATGGTCTCCTGTTGAGTGGTTTCGTATTTGGGGGCTTGGATCAGAGTTTCAATGTTCTCAGCCGCAATGCGTTTGCGATCACCGACACCGAAGACAGACTCATCGCCGCGGCCGCCAGCATCGGCGACAGAAGCGTGCCGGTGAGCGGATAGAGCACGCCGGCGGCGACCGGCACGCCCAGCACATTGTAGAGGAAGGCGAAGAACAGATTCTGACGGATGTTGCGGATCGTCGCCTGCGCCAGCGTGCGGGCGCGCACGATACCGTTGAGGTCGCCCTTGACCAGAGTGATACCGGCGCTTTCGACGGCGACATCGGCGCCGGTGCCCATGGCGATGCCGACATCGGCGGCGGCAAGGGCCGGTGCGTCGTTGACGCCGTCCCCGGCCATGGCAACGCCGGCGCCTTTTGCGCGCAGTTCCTCGACAAGGGCTGCCTTCTGTTCCGGCAGCAGGCCGGCGCGGACCTCGTCGATGCCGAGGCTTCTGGCGATCGCGTTGGCCGTGCGTTCATTGTCGCCGGTTGCCATGATGATCCGCAAGCCGCTTTCATGCAGCGCCTTGATCGCCTCGGCCGTCGTTGCCTTGATAGGGTCGGCGACGGCGACGATGCCGGCCAGTTTTTTGTCGACAGCGACGAACATCGCCGTCTTGCCTTCGAGTTGCAACGCCTCGGCCTTGGCCGAGATGGATGCGATGTCGACGCCAAGGTCGGCCATCATCGCGGCATTGCCGAGCGCGACCGTCTTTCCCGAGACCGAACCGGACACGCCCTTGCCGGTGACCGCCTCGAAGGCGCTGGCCTCGGCAACTGTCACGCCGCGCGTAGCGGCGCCGTCGACGATGGCTTCAGCCAGCGGATGCTCCGACCCCTTCTCCAGACCGGCGGCAAGCGCCAGCAATTCCTCCTCGGAAAAACCGTTTGCCGCAACGACATCGGTCAGCTTCGGCCGGCCTTCGGTCAGCGTCCCCGTCTTGTCGACGATCAGCGTGTCGACGGAAGCGAAGCGTTCGAGTGCTGCGGCCTCCTTGATCAGCACACCGGCATGCGCTCCGCGCCCGGTGGCGGTCATGATCGACATCGGCGTGGCAAGGCCGAGCGCACAGGGGCAAGCGATAATCAGCACCGACACCGCCGAGACGATGGCAAAGATCAGGCTGGGCTCGGGTCCAAACACGGCCCAGGCGGTGAAAGCGACAATCGCGACAAGGACGACGGCCGGGACAAAGTAGAAAGAAACGCGATCGGCCAACCCTTGAATCGGGGCGCGCGAGCGCTGCGCCTTGGCGACTAGCTCGACGATGCGCGCCAGCGTCGTCTCGGCGCCAACCTTCTCAGCGCGCATGATCAGCGCACCATTCTTGTTGAGCGTGCCGCCGGTCAGCGCATCGCCCTCGACCTTCTCGACCGGCAACGGCTCGCCCGTGATCATCGATTCGTCGATCGAGGACCGCCCTTCCAGCACCGTGCCATCGACCGGCACGGCGTCACCGGGGCGTATGCGCAGGCGATCGCCGGCCTTGACGGCGTCGAGGGGCACGTCGTTTTCGGAACCATCGGCGGCAATCAGCCGCGCGGTCTTCGGCGCCAGATCGAGCAAGGCGCGGATCGCCGAACCGGTCTTTTCACGGGCGCGCAGCTCCAGCACCTGACCAAGGAAGACCAGCGCAACGATGACGGCGGCAGCCTCGAAATAGACGGGCACCGCACCGCCATGGCCGCGGAACTGATGCGGGAAAATGTCCGGAAACAGCGTGGCGACGACGCTGTAGAGATAGGCAGCGCCAACGCCGAGCGAGATCAGCGTCCACATGTTGGGGCTGCGGTTGACCAGCGAGTCCCAGCCGCGGTGGAAGAAGGGAAAGGCGGCCCAAAGCACCACCGGACTTGCCAGGACCAGTTCGATCCAGACCTTTGTCCGGTCCTCGACCAGGCCTTCAAACATCAAGCCGATCATGGGCGCCATTGCGATGATCAGAAGGGGGACCGAAAGGACAGCGCTCACCCAAAACCGCCTGGTGAAATCGACCAGCTCGGGATTTGGCCCTTCATCGCCCGTCGGCACGCCCATCGGCTCCAGCGCCATGCCACAGATCGGGCAGGATCCTGGCTTGTCGCGGATGATTTCGGGATGCATCGGGCAGGTGTATTGCGTGCCTTTGGGCATCGGCTGCGGTGCCGGCCTGTCGCCGAGATATTTTTGCGGCTCCGCCTCGAATTTCGCCTGGCAGGCGGCCGAGCAGAAGTAAAAGCCCTGGCCTTCGTGGCGGGCAAAGTGCCTGGCTGTCGCGCGATCGACGCTCATACCGCAGACCGGATCGGTGGCCGTCAGGAATTTTTCCGGCTCGGCGACGAATTTCGTGCGGCAGCCCTGGCTGCAGAAATGATAGGGATGGCCATCATGCTCGGTCGTCGGCTTGCCGGCGACCGGATCGACAGTCATGCCGCAGACCGGATCGCGGACGACGCTCTTCGTGGTGGGCACGGCGCCTTTTGTCGAGCAGCAGCTACTATGCGCGTGATGATCGTGATCGGAATGCGTCATTCGAAAATGCCTTGATTTATCGGCGTGTGACGTGGAGATAGGGCTTCCAGTAACTGGAAGGTCAAGGGCTGTTTCGACTTTTCTTCTCCGGTCCACGGCGCGTCCATCCTCCCCCAGAAAAAGTCTCACGCGGCAACACCACGCCTGCTAGAGAGCGAGCGTCCCGGGGGTGAGATTTTCTTTGGCAATGAAGCGTCTGGTCATCAATCTCGATCGGTCTCCCGATCGCCTTGCCCGTGTGACGGCGGAGTTTGCCCGCATCGGCGTCCCGTTCGAACGCGTTCAGGCCATCGACGCACGGGATCGGCCGGACCTGGACCAGCTGCCGCAAAATGTCGGATATCGGAACAGGCTGCCATTGACTGACGGCGAGATCGCCTGCCTGCTCAGTCACCGGGCCTGCTGGGCCGCCATAGCGCAAGGCGACGCTCGCTACGGGGCAATCTTCGAGGACGACATCGTCTTTGCCGCGAAAGCCGGCGCATTGCTTCGCGACAGCAACTGGATTCCAGCCGATGCCGAAGTCGTCAAGCTCGAAAGCTATTTTTGCAAGACCGTGATCCGACGCAAGCGCATTGACATCGGTCACGGCTTTTCCACATCCAAACTCGACGCTGGACATATAGGAACCGCCGGCTACATCATCTCCAGGCAAACCGCGCTCGACCTGATCAAGGCCACCGAGGAGATCGGCATCGCTGTCGACGACCTTGTCTTCAACCCCGAGTTTTCGGTTTTGCGAGGCGAGACAATCTATCAGCTTGTTCCTGCGCTCTGCGCGCAAGATCAGTTCCTTGGCGACAGGGCGCTCCAATTGCCAAGCCTGCTCAGGGAAAAGCGGGATATCCAGTGCGCCGCCGGGACCGGGAAACGCAGAAAGACAGCCATAGCGAAGGTCAAAGCCGAGGCTCGGCGGATAGGCAAGCGCATTGTCGATTTCTGTCGACTGAAGCGGAGAATGGTTATTCCATTTACTTATCCGAGCCAAAGCTCAACCGGGTCTTGAACCGGCTTTCAACGCCCCATACCCAGCGCCACGAAAACGCGCTATAGACGCCGCCGAACGGCAAGGCCGACTGGATATATGGCAAGAATCTCCCTGAAGCTCGACGAATTGATCGACGGCGAAGCCTTGCGCCGCGAGATGACCGCGCTGACCGCGGCCACGGCGGATGATGGCTCAGGGCAGGCCGCGCGCAATGGCGTGCTCCAACTGCTCAAGGGACGACTGGCGGAAGGGCGCGCCATTGCCGAACGAATGCTGATGGACGATGGCGGCGGCAGCGCCTGCGCGGCGCGGCTGTCGCATCTCATGGACGAGATCATCCGGGCGCTTTACGATTTCGCCGTCACCCATGTCTACCGGGTCAAGAACCCGTCCTCGGCGGAGCGCATGGCCGTCGTCGCTGTCGGCGGCTACGGCCGTGGAACGCTGGCGCCCGGATCCGACATCGACCTTCTGTTCCTGCTGCCCTACAAGCAGACGCCGTGGGGCGAACAGACAGTCGAATACATGCTCTACATGCTGTGGGACCTGGGGCTGAAGGTCGGCCACGCCACCCGTAACATCGACGAATGCCTGCGCCTGTCGCGCACCGATGTCACCATTCGCACCTCGATCCTCGAAGCACGTTTCCTGTGGGGCGAGGAAAAGCTCTATGATGAACTGATGCTGCGGTTCGATCATGAGGTGGTGCGCACGACCGGCCCCGAATATGTCCAGGCCAAGCTTGCCGAACGCGATGACCGCCATGCCAAGGCCGGCGAAAGCCGCTATCTGGTCGAGCCCAACGTCAAGGACGGCAAGGGCGGCCTGCGCGACCTGCAGACGCTGTTCTGGATCGGCAAATATTTCTATCGGGTGCGTACCGGCGAGGAACTGGTCGACAAGGGCGTCTTCACCGAGGGCGAATACCGCGAGTTCCAGAAGGCGGAGGATTTCCTGTGGGCGGTACGCTGCCACATGCATTTCCTCACCGGCAAGGCCGAAGAGCGGTTGCATTTCGACATCCAGCGCGAGATCGCCGAACGGCTCGGCTACACCACACACCCCGGCCTGTCGGCGGTCGAGCGCTTCATGAAGCACTACTTCCTCGTTGCCAAGGACGTCGGCGACCTGACCCGCATCTTCTGCGCGGCGCTCGAGGAGGAGCAGGCCAAGCACGTTCCTGGCTTCAACCGCATCTTCCTGACTTTCTCCAGGCGCAAACGCAAGCTGGCCGGCACCTCCGATTTCATTGTCGACAACCACCGCATCAACATCGCCGACGACCAGGTGTTCGAGCGCGATCCGGTCAATCTGCTCAGGCTGTTCTGGTTCGCCGACAAGCACGGTCTGGAATTCCACCCTGACGCGCTCAAGCTGCTGACCCGTTCGCTCGGCCTGGTCAACAAGTCGCTGCGGCGCGACGAGGAGGCCAACCGGCTGTTCCTCGACATATTGACCTCGGATCGCAATGCCGAACTCAATCTGCGTCGCATGAACGAAGCCGGACTGCTCGGCAAGCTGATCCCGGATTTCGGCAAGATCGTCGCCATGATGCAGTTCTCGATGTACCACCACTACACGGTGGACGAGCATCTGATCCGCTGCATCGGCGTGCTGGCCGAGATCGAGCGCGGCGACGGCGAAAAGGTCCACCCCCTCTCGCACACGCTGATGCCGAGCCTGAAGAAGAGCCGCGAAGCGCTCTATGTCGCCGTACTGCTGCACGACATCGCCAAGGGCAGGCCGGAGGACCATTCCGAGGCGGGGGCCAGGATCGCCCGTCGGATCTGCCCGCATATGGGGCTGTCGCCTGCCGATACCGAAACCGTGGCCTGGCTGGTCGAGAACCACCTCGTGATGTCGATGACGGCGCAGACCCGCGACCTCAACGACCGCAAGACCATCGAGGATTTTGCCGCGATCGTGCAGTCGGTCGAGCGGCTGAAGCTGCTTTTGATCCTCACCGTCTGCGACATCAGGGGCGTCGGACCCGGTGTCTGGAACGGCTGGAAGGGCCAGCTGCTGCGCACGCTCTACTACGAGACCGAATTGCTGCTGACCGGCGGGTTTTCGGAAGTGTCGCGCGCGCAGCGCACGGCGGCGGCGCGCGAGCGCCTGGCCGAGGCGCTTGCCGACTGGCCGGACAAGGCCCGCAAGCGCTATGTCGGCCAACACTACGAGAATTACCTTTTGACCGTCGATCTCGCAGACCAGTTGCGCCATGCCGAGTTCATCCGCGAAGCGGACGTGTCAGGCAACAAGCTTGCCACCATGGTCAAGACCCACCAGTTCGAGGCGGTGACCGAAATCACCGTGCTGGCGCAGGACCACCCCCGCCTGCTCTCTGTCATCGCCGGGGCTTGCGCCGGAGCCGGCGGCAACATTGTCGACGCGCAGATCTTCACGACGTCGGATGGCCGCGCGCTCGACACGATCCTGATCAGCAGAGAATTCGATCGCGACGAGGACGAGCGCCGGCGCGCCGAACGTGTCGGCCGGCTGATCGAGGACGTGCTGTCGGGCAAGAGCTGGCTGCCGGAAATGATCGAGAAGCGCACCAAGCCGCGGCGCGGCTCCAAGGTGTTCAAGATCCCACCGCGTGCCGAAATCCGCAACACGCTGTCGAACCGTTTTTCGGTCATCGAGGTCGAGGGCCTCGACCGGCCGGGACTGCTGTCGGAGATCACCGGAACGCTTTCCGACCTGTCGCTCGACATCGCATCGGCCCACATCACCACCTTCGGCGAAAAGGTCATCGACACTTTCTATGTCACCGATCTCACTGGCCAGAAGATAGATAGCCCGGCCCGCATCGCCACCATCCGCAATCGGCTGATGGCAACGCTCGAAGGCATCGTGCCCGAACGCGGCGGCAAGCCCAGGGCGGCGGCCGAGTGACAACGACCATCACTTTGTCCCAATTGCGCAGGCAGTTCCCAAAAGCATGAGCCTCGTCAAGAAATTCGCAACGGTCGCTTCCGGCACGCTGATGAGCCGCGCGCTCGGTTTCGGCCGCGAGATGCTGATGGCTGCTGCACTCGGTACCGGACCGGTTGCCGATGCCTTCAACGCCGCTTTCCAGTTTCCCAACACCTTTCGCCGGCTGTTTGCCGAGGGGGCCTTCAACGCCGCCTTCGTGCCGCTGTTCGCCAAGGAGATCGAGACCCACGGTACCGAAGGCGCCAAGCGCTTTTCCGAGGAAGTGTTCGGCGTGCTGTTCACGGCGCTGCTGGCGCTGACGATCATCATGGAACTGTCGATGCCGCTGATCGTGCGCTATCTGGTGGCGCCGGGTTTTGCCGGCACGCCGGGGAAGTTCGACACCACGGTGACGCTGGCAACGATCATGTTTCCCTATCTGATCTGCATGTCGCTGGGCGCGATGATGGCGGGCATGCTGAATTCGCTGCGCCGCTATTTCGCCGCCGCGGTGGCCCCGGTGTTCCTCAACATCATCCTGATCGGCGTGCTCGCCTATGCCTGGTACAAGGGCTCGGATGCCCTCACCGTCGGCTACGGGCTGTCCTGGGGCGTGCTTGCCGCCGGACTGGTGCAACTGGCGATCGTCTGGGTGGCGGTGCGCCACGCCGGCATCTCGATCGGCTTCCGCCGGCCGAAAATGACGCCCGCGGTCAAGCGGCTGCTGATCCTGGCGCTGCCGGCGGCCATCACCGGCGGCATCACCCAGATCAACCAGCTGATCGGCACGGCGATCGCCTCGGCACAGAACAGCGCGGTGTCCTCGCTCGCCTATGCCGACCGCATCTACCAGTTGCCGCTCGGCGTGGTCGGTGTTGCGGTGGCGATCGTGCTGTTGCCCGAACTGTCGCGGGCGCTGAAGTCGGGCAATCTGATCGAGGCGGCCAATCTGCAGAACCGCTCGGTCGAGTTCACGCTGTTCCTGACCTTGCCGGCAGCCGCGGCACTCTGGGTGATGTCTGAGCCGATCGTGCGGCTGGTCTATGAGCGCGGCGCGTTCGCCGCCAACGGATCGACGCCGACGGTGGCGGCGATCCTGGCGATCTTCGGCCTCGGCCTGCCGGCCTTCGTGCTGATCAAGGCGTTCACCCCAGGCTATTTCGCCCGCGAGGACACGCGCACGCCGATGATCTTTGCCGCCATCTCGGTGGCGGTGAACGTCACCACGGCGCTGACGCTGTTTCCACGGATGGGGGCGCCCGGCATTGCGGTGGCCTCGGCCGTCGCCGGCTGGGTCAACGCGGTGATGCTGCTCGGCGTCTTGATCCGGCGCGGCCATTGGGGCCGCGACGTACCGCTGATGAAGCGCATTCCACGTCTGGTGCTGTCCGCCGTGGTGATGGGCGCTGCGCTCTATTTTGCCGAACACTGGTTCGCCATCAGGCTTGGGCCGGGCTCGCCGCTGGTGGTCAAGGCGGCGACGCTGCTGTCGCTGGTTGCCGGTGGGGCGCTGCTTTATTTCATCACCGCGTTTGCCACCGGCGGCGCCGATTTCGGGATGATCCGGCGCAATGTCGGACGGAAAGGATCGCCGCCGACTAGGGAACAGTCTCCAGATCCGTGAGCCGGAATTTATTGCAATGTCCCACCCCTCATTGCGACGATAGCGGCTGCTTCGACAAACATTAGTCTTCTCCAGACAATTCGTCGTAGACGGAGGGTGGCAAGGTGTTGCGCGCCTGCCCCCTCAGTTCAATTCCGAGTTCGGCCCGAAGCCGTGCCGCGGTCTCCAGCGGCGTCTCGCGGCTGCGCCTGCGCTGCAGTGCCTCTTGCATACCGACCACGCCGGCGGGGCGCTTCTGACCTTCAGATCCGGTGGGCATTCAAGGCGTCTCCTCCAAGGTCGCTATGTAATGCACCCGGCTGCCGCTCGCGTACATGATGAAGTGCTTGTTGCCAAAGCGGTCGTTTTTGACAGTGAGCGACGTAGTGAAGCGCGGAGCGTTTCGTGGCAATGGGGTCGTGGCGACGGGTGGCAGATGGCTCGCGGCTAGCCGCGATAGAAGCACGACTAATTGCCCTTCGGCCAGCGACTTCTCTGGGATGGAATCCTCCCATTGATCGGGCGCCCCGTGGCGTACAATCTTCCAAACTCGCGCCAAGTCTCCGGCCCCTGCTTTCCGCGAAGCATATAGGTGCTTTTGCATATTTCAAATTTCAAACTGAGACACTCCCGGTTTCTTGTCTCTGTTCCTTGTAGTCTGCTCCAAGGCCCAATGGCCTCTTGATCCTCTCACCGCTCTCGTCCATAAGCGCGCCGTCGCAAGACTTTCGCCGCGCGCGGTTTCCAGCCGCGTGATTGGCTCCGAAAAGTCTGCAACTTTTCGGAATCACACTTATACGGCCCTCCACAAGCCATGAGGACAATCATGACCGCCTTCAAGCCACTCGTCTTTTCCGGTGTCCAGCCGACCGGCAATCTGCACCTCGGCAACTATCTCGGCGCCATCAAGAAATTCGTCGCCCTGCAGGACACCTCCGATTGCATCTATTGCGTCGTCGACCTGCATTCGCTGACAGCTCAACTCGTTCATGAAGACCTAGCCGACCAGACGCGGTCGATCACCGCTGCGTTCCTGGCCTCGGGCATCGACCCGAAGAAGCACATCGTCTTCAATCAGTCGCGGGTCATGCAGCATGCGGAGCTCGCCTGGATCTTCAATTGCGTGGCGCGCATCGGCTGGATGAACCGCATGACGCAGTTCAAGGACAAGGCCGGCAAGGACCGCGAGAACGCGTCGCTCGGCCTGCTAGCCTATCCTTCGCTGATGGCTGCCGACATCCTGCTCTACCGTGCCACCCACGTGCCGGTGGGCGAGGACCAAAAGCAGCATCTGGAACTCACACGCGACATCGCGCAGAAATTCAACAACGACTTCTCCGACCGCATCGCGGCCCTTGGCATCGGCGTCGAGATGCAGGTCGGCGAAGAGACCGTGAACGGCTATTTCCCGCTGACCGAGCCGGTCATCGGTGGGCCGGCGGCGCGCATCATGTCGCTGCGCGACGGCTCCAAGAAAATGTCCAAATCGGACCCGTCGGATTTGTCGCGCATCAACCTGACCGACGATGCCGATGACATCTCGAAGAAGATTCGCAAGGCCAAAACCGACCCGGAAGCGTTGCCGAGCGAGCTGGACGGCCTGGCCGGCCGGCCCGAGGCGGAGAACCTGGTCGGCATCTATGCGGGTCTCGCCGAGATGTCGAAGGCGGATGTACTCAAGGAATTCGCCGGCCAGCAGTTTTCCGTGTTCAAGCCGGCCTTGGCCGATCTTGCAGTGGAAAAACTGGCGCCGATCGCCAGCGAGATGCGCCGCATTTCGGATGACCGCGCCTATGTCGACGCGGTGCTCAAGGATGGCGGCGAGCGCGCCGGCGTGCTGGCCGAAGCGACGATGAAGACGGTGCGCGACATTATCGGCCTGCTGCAGGGCTGATCGCGACATCGGGTGCACTGGCACAAGGCCGGCGGCTTGCCGCCGGTCCCCCGCAGTGGCAGATTGCGGCCGCACGACACCGAGTAGATAGACATGGTCTCCAAACGCCTCAGCCGCGAAGCCGGCCATCGCAGGAAATTCCTGACGATCATCGACGACACGCCGGAATGCGAGCGCGCCGTCGCCTATGCCTCGAAACGGGCGCAGAGCACCAGCGGCACGCTGGTGCTGCTCTATGTCATCGTGCCGGACGATTTCCAGCATTGGCTGGGTGTCGAGAAGATCATGCGCGAGGAAGCCAACGCCACGGCGCGCGCCGCACTCGACAGCTATGCCAACAAGGTGCGCCAGAAGCTCGGCATCGAGCCCGAGATGGTGGTGCGCGAAGGCAAGCCGACGGAAGAGATCCACAAATTGATCGAGGAAGACCAGGACATCGCCATCCTGGTGCTGGCCGCCGGTGCGGGCAAGGAAGGCCCGGGGCCGCTGGTCGGCGCCGTGGCCGGCAAGGGTGCCGCCTTCCCGATCCCGGTGACTGTCGTGCCGCAGAACCTGTCGGACGAGGAAATAGACAGCCTGGCCTGAGATTTTGCTCTTCAGGTGATGCCGCTCCGATTTTGGGCGCGAAAAAACATTCCGCCAGCCAGCCGTTCCGGCGATGCGTTTCGCTTGAATGTCCATCCAATTGAGCCTATTTAGAATTGTTCCAAACTAGATGCCCAAACGGGCACGGAGACGGCCATGTTCATCCAGACCGAATCGACGCCAAACCCGGCGACGCTGAAATTCCTGCCCGGCAAGGAAGTGCTTCTGGAAGGCACCGCCGATTTCCGCGATGCCGACAGCGCCGCCGTCGCCTCGCCGCTGGCCGGCCGGCTGTTCGAAATTCCTGGCGTCACCGGCGTTTTCTTCGGCTATGACTTCATCACCGTGACCAAGGATGGCCCCGACTGGCAGCATCTGAAGCCGGCGATCCTCGGCGCCATCATGGAGCATTTCATGTCCGGCGCGCCTGTCATGGCCAAGGCTGGCCCGGCCGCAGAGACCAGCCAGACCGGTGAGTTCTACGACAAGGCCGACGAGGAGCTGGTCATCACCATCAAGGAACTGCTCGATACACGGGTGCGCCCGGCGGTCGCCCAGGATGGAGGCGACATCACCTTCCGCGGCTTCGAGAACGGCACGGTGTTCCTGCACATGAAGGGCGCCTGCGCCGGCTGCCCGTCCTCGACGGCGACGCTGAAGCACGGCATCCAGAACCTTCTGCGCCATTTCGTGCCGGAAGTGCAGCAGGTCGAGCAGGTCTCGTAGAGACCTCCTTCTCGAGGCATTAGAGGCAAACAACAAAAAACCGGGCCGAATTGCCCGGTTTTCTGCTTGGGACGTCCGTTGTTGCCTAGACGGTCCGCGTACGAAAACTGCCTCTAGAGAACGATGACCTTGGCGCCGACCGAGGCGCGGTCATAGAGGTCGATAATGTCCTGATTCATTAGGCGGATGCAGCCAGACGACATAGCCTTGCCGATCGAATTCCATTCCGGGCTGCCATGCAGGCGATAGCCCGAATCGCCGCCCTTGTTGAACAGGTACATGGCGCGCGCGCCGAGCGGGTTCTTCAGGCCCGGCTCCATGCCGCCGGCAAACTTTTCCAATTCCGGCTGGCGCTGGATCATCTGCCTCGGCGGTGTCCAGGTCGGCCATTCGCGCTTGAGCGCAATGTGGGCGGTGCCATGCCACTCGAAGCCCTCGCGGCCGACGCCGATGCCGTAGCGAATGGCCCTGCCGTCGCCCTCGATGAAGTAGAGGAACTTGTTCTGCGTATCGACTATGATCGTGCCCGGCTTTTCCGGGCTGTCGTAGTTCACTTCCTGCCGATGGTACTTCATCGGCACTTTCTCGATCGGGATCCGCGGCAGCTGATAACCGGCGTCGGTGACCGCGCCGTAGTCGTTGGAGAAGATCTGCGAGCCGATGGTGCTGCAACCGGCGATAGCAGTGGAGAGCGCCAGTGCGGCGATGATTGCAAACGACTTCATGCGCATCAGGTGATCCGGTGCCCCGCCCAACTTCGGCGGCACGAGTCGGCCGCTCTCTCATCGTCATTCATGCTGGCATTTGCTTTGCTTGCCAAGCGCGCGATGCCTATATGCCTGCCTTGACGTACCGGTAAGCGTATCACTATGGCATTTTGGCAACAGGACTCACAGGATTGTGAAGCAAATTCAAGGGGCCTGCTCCATGGGCTCCTGGAAATCGAGGAGAACCGTCATGAATGTCGGTGACGCCGCCCACCGCTCCGGCCTGCCGGCCAAGACTATCCGCTACTATGAAGAGATCGGCCTGATCGCCCCGGCGCGGGCCGCCAACGGCTACCGCGATTATTCCGGAGACGACATCCATCGGCTGGCCTTCCTGCGCCGCGCGCGCAATCTGGGCTTTTCCATCGACGATTGCCGCCAGTTGATGGCGCTTTACCAGGATCGCAGCCGCGCCAGCCACAACGTGCGCGAAATCGCCGCCGCCCATGTCACGGCGATCGAGGAGAAAGTGCGCGAGTTGCAGTCGATGCGCTCGACGCTGCAGAAACTGATCCATGCCTGCCACGGCGACGAAAGGCCGGATTGTCCGATCCTTGATGACATGGCGGGAGCGGCGTTGCTCAGCGACAGGGGCACCTCTGCGGCTGCATAATGACCCTACGTCGACGAGGCCCGACGCCTGGTCGACTCCTGCCGGGAGGACGTCCACAAATGGTCTCGATGAGCGTCGAACTGCGCAATATGGGGGGCACGCAGGCGGCCATGGGCTGGGCCGGCGGCCACACGATCATCGTCGACCGGCCCGAAGGCAAGGCCGGCGGCATGGGCCTGGGCTTCAATGGCGGCCAGCTGCTCGCCCTGGCGATCGGCGGCTGCTTCTGCAACGACCTTCGCTACGTTGCCGAGGAAATGGGCATAACGCTCAACAAGATCGCCGTGACCGTGACGCTGAACCTCGAAGGCAAGCCTTTGCTCGCGACTTCGTCAACCATGACGGTTTCCTGCACGACGCTGGACGGCTCCGACCCGGCGGAGATCATCACAAGGGCCGCGGCGATTTCCACGGTCAGCAACTCCCTGCGCCAGGGCGTGCCGGTGAGCATCGAAACGGACGCAACGGCGACCGGCTTGTCGGAGGAATGATCCCCGGGAACAGGCGCATTTGGCCGCGTGGATTGTCAGAGATCGCTAAATAGGCCCACCGCCGGCACAGCAGAGCGATTGATCCAATTTTCTTCGGCATCTGGGCGCGTCAATCTGACGCGCTATGTCTTCCCTTGTTGCAATGATCAACGATGGAGATTGGCATGGATCGGCGATTGTTTCTGACTAGAATGCTTGGGCTGGCAGGGGCTGCGACCGTCGTCGCAATCGCGCGTCCTGCCACCGCCTTGGCCGGCATCCCCAATACGGGGCCGGGCATTCTCGATGAGCTCGACAAACCGTCCGACGACATTCTCGACCCGGATGGTCCCGATGTCCAGGACGGCGTCGAGTTCGTGCGGCACCGCAGGTGGCACCGCCGCCGTCGTCGACGCGGGTGGAGGCGGGTTTGCCGTCGCTATTGGCGCCACGGTTCCTGGCGCCGCAGGTGTTTCCGCAGATCCTTCTGGATCCACTTCTGACGAGACCTGCAACGCGAAGGTCCCGGAGTCCGGCGCCTTCGCTATCGCTGCAGGCTTGAACCCAATCGGTAAAAAAGGCCCGCCGCCCCTCGGCAGCGGGCAGGTCCTGGAGTGCCGGGGGATCAACCCGGCATGGGTCAACGAACGGGTCACCGGTTGGTTGCAGGGATCGGCCCGGTAGCCTTCCTTTGGGTGGACCGCCACCGGGCCTGACCGGAGCGGGGTGTATTGGGGGAGCCCCGGCTGCTTCGAAAATATCACCTTTCACTTATATTCGCTCTAGCTAATTAACAGGAGCGACGCAGCCCGGAGTGTAGCTGGGTGGGCCTCATCGGACAGGCGCGCGCCCTTGCAATCGACGAGACTCTGCGCCGCTCGCGGCGAGGCACGATCACGGGAAAGTGAACGTGACGCCATCGTAGCGTTCTGATCATTAGATGCCTCCCGCCACTGGAGGTTCATCGAATGCCAGCTTATGCCATTCTTGCCCTGGCTATTGTCGGTGAGGTCATCGCGACCAGCGCGATAAGGCCTCGGAAGGCTTCACCAGGCTTGGCCCGTCGATGTTGGTGCTGCTCGGTTACGCCACGGCGTTTTTCTTTCTGTCCCAGGTGCTGGACCGCATACCGGTCGGCGTTGCCTATGCAGTATGGGCGGGCGGCGGCATTGTTCTGGTCGCGCTGGTCGCTTGGATTGTCTACGGGCAACGGCCCGACGTGGCAGGTTTTGTCGGCATGGGCCTGATCTTGGCTGGAGTGCTGGTTTTAAACCTGCTGTCCAAAACGGGCGTTCGTTGAGGTCCGACAACTACACGATCGCCTACATAAAGGCGGTTATATATTTGACAGGCCTAACGCCAAAATGGCCGGCGCAGGTTGCCGGATGAATGATGATCCGCGCCGGCCACTGCGGCTTCTTTGAGGGGTTGCCGCCTGCCGGGAGCTAGAGCGCGCGAATTGGCCGGCAATTGAGGCCCAGCCGCTTGGTTAAAAATGTACAGTGAATCCTTATTGAAGCCACCTCACAGCGTATTAAAATCCCAAGGTCACCGGCTACGGGTTAACGGCGCACCGGTGATTGAGAGTAACGCTAAGCTCCCGCCCTTATGGATGGGAGGTTGGCCATGTCTCAGTTCGATAGCTCGGTATCGGCTTTTGACTGCGATATTTTGCGCAGCGCGTTCATAAAAATCGTCATCCAGAAGAACATTCCAGAGGACAAATGGCGGGCCGAGGCCGAGCTTTTGATCCGGGAGTATACGGATAGCGACGACATTGAGCCCGGTTTAGCGGAATGGATCGCGCGGAAGTAGCCCGCGATGAAAGAGTGGAAGCCCGACGATTACCTGAAAGCGCCCACATAAAACAGGTTCAAACCGTGAACAGAATCTGGCATGGTGCCTGGCATGCCGATCATCTCCCCCATCCCCATCAATCCTCTCATCGACGGCCGCCAGTCCGAACGCGCCATGCTGGTGCGGCGCGGCGTACAGCGGCTGCTCATGGATATGGGCGCACATGTGTTGCCCGAGCTGTCGCTGGCCACGGGCCGCCGCGCCGACCTCGTCGCGCTGACCCGGCAGGGCGATATCTGGATAATCGAGATCAAATCCTCGATCGAGGATTTCAGGGTCGACCGCAAATGGCCCGACTACCGGCTGCATTCCGACCGCTTCTTCTTCGCCACCCATCCCGGCGTGCCCTCGGAAATCTTTCCGCAGGAATGCGGCTTCATCCTTTCCGACGGCTATGGCGCCGAGATCCTGCGCGATGCGCCCGAGCACCGCATGGCAGCGGCAACGCGCAAGGCGCTGATGCTGCGGGTCGCGCGGGCCGGCGCTTCGCGGCTGCTGGCGGCAGAGCTTGCCGGCGTGTCGGTGCCGGCGCTGGAGGGTGAGAGCGAGTAACGGCCCGTCCTTCAGTCTATGACCGGCTCTGCTCTTCATCGTCCTCCACGCCACCCTTGGCGGGCGCCATGAGCAGCACGGCAGCACCCAGAATGGCGGCGATGAAGGAGCCGGCGAGGATGCCGACCTTGACCGCGTCCTGCAGCGCCACGTCGCCGGCGAAGGCGAGCAGGCCGATGAACAGGCTCATGGTGAAGCCGATGCCGCACAGCAGCGATATGCCGATCATGTGCATCCAGCCGGCATTGGCGGGCAGGTCGGCAAGACCGAGCCGGATCGCAAGTGCCGAGGAGCCGAACACGCCGACCAGCTTGCCAACCACCAGGCCGGCGGCGACACCCAGCGTCAACGGCTCGATCAGCGCACTGACGCTGAGGCCGGCCAGCGAAACGCCGGCATTGGCAAAGCCGAAGATCGGGATGACGACGAAGGCCACAATCTTGTGCAGGCCGTGCTCGAGCCGGTGCAGCGGCGAATGGTCGAGATCGTGGCCGATGCCGGCGGAGCGCTCAAGCGGGATGGTCAGCGCCAGCGCCACGCCGGCGAGCGTGGCATGGACGCCGGATTTCAGCACCAGCATCCACAAGATGACGCCGAGCACGAGATAGGGAACCAGCGTCATCACCCGCATGCGGTTGAGCACGACAAGCGCGGCAATGACGGCGAAGGCAGCACCCAGATAAGCCAGCGACAGGCCGCTGGTGTAGAAGATGGCGATGATGATGACGGCACCGAGGTCGTCGATGATCGCCAGTGCTGTGAGGAACACCTTCAGCGAAGCCGGCACGCGGCTGCCGAGCAGCGACAGCACGCCGAGCGCGAAAGCGATGTCGGTGGCGGTCGGGATCGCCCAACCGGACAGGGCGGCCGCATTGTTGCGGTTGACGGCCACATAGACGAGTGCGGGAACCACCATGCCGCCGGCGGCTGCAATGCCGGGCAGCACGCGCCGGGGCCAGGTGGAGAGCTGGCCGTCCAGCATCTCGCGCTTGATCTCCAGTCCGACGAGCAGGAAGAACACCGCCATCAGCCCGTCATTGACCCAATGCGAGACGCTGAGCGGGCCGAGATAGGCGTGGAGCGCGGAGAAATAGGTTTCGGCGAGCGGCGAATTGGCGACGATCAGGGCCAGTGCCGCCGCCACCATCAGGATGATGCCGCCAGCCGCTTCACTATCGAGGAATTCGCGGAAGACGGAAACCGGCCGATGCTTCAAGTCCTGCATGTCGCCTCCGTCATGCCGTCTGTTTTGGCGGGCTTCGATCCCGCAAGATGGCAAACGGCGGCCTTAACGCGGCGCCCGCTTGGCCAGTATGCGCTGCAAGGTGCGTCGGTGCATGTTGAGCCGGCGCGCTGTCTCGGAGACGTTGCGCTCGCACATCTCATAGACGCGCTGGATATGCTCCCATCGAACGCGGTCGGCTGACATCGGGTTTTCCGGCGGCGCCGCGCGCTCGCCGGCGGTGCGGGTGAGTGCCGCGAAGATATCATCGGCGTCGGCGGGCTTGGAGAGATAATCGACCGCACCGAGCTTCACCGCGGTCACCGCGGTGGCGATGTTGCCGTAGCCGGTCAGGATGATGGTGCGGGAATCCTCGCGCTTTTCGCGGATGGCCGCGACCACGTCGAGGCCGTTGCCGTCGCCGAGCCGCATGTCGACCACGGCGTAGGCGGGTGGATTGGCGCGCGCCTTGGCAACCGCCTCCTCGACGCTCTCGGCCGTCTCGACCACGAAGCCTCTAGCTTCCATGGCGCGGGCCAGACGCGTGAGGAACGGCTTGTCGTCATCGACGACAAGCAGCGAGGTGTCCTCGCCTTCAACCATTGCGCCAATATTCTCGTCGCCTGTCATAGTCTCAAAATTCCTGCTGCCTTAATTTTACGCAAATATAGTTCCTGAGCCTCCTTGTCCAATTTTTAGAGGTCCTTCAAGGCTCTCAGGCGGTGTCGAACATGCTGGCCGAAGTGATTTCCGGATTGAGGAACACACCACGCGGCCACGATATCTGGACCATGGCGCCCTCGCCCAGGCCGCTCGAATTGCGGAAATCGAGCACGGCACCAGAGCGTTCGAGCAGGGTCTTGGCGATGAACAGGCCGAGGCCCAGACCGCCGCCGGTTTCATTGCCCTGGCGCGTCGACATATAGGGCTCGCCGATGCGGTCGATGATCTCGGCCGGAAAGCCGGGGCCGTCATCGATGATCGAGAAGGTGACGGTGGCCTCGTCCCAGCTCCAGCGCACGGTGACGCTTTTGCGGGCAAAATCGACGGCGTTCTCGACCAAGTTGCCGAGGCCGTAGATGACGCCCGGATTGCGTCGCCCGACCGGCTCGGGGCCGATGCGTTCGCCGGGCCGAAGCTTGATCGAGATGCCGAAGTCCCGGTGCGGCGCGGTGACCTCCTCGACCAGCGAAGTCAATGGCAACCGCGAAAGATGCGCCTCGCCCTCGGAGGACAGGCTGGTCAGCCGCTTGAGAATCTCGCGGCAACGCTCGCTCTGCGAACGCAACAGCGTCACGTCTTCCCCGTATTTCGGATCCTTGCCGAGCGCCTTTTCCATCTCCTTGGCGACAAGCGCGATGGTGGCGAGCGGCGTGCCGAGCTCGTGCGCGGCCGCGGCGGCCAGCCCGTCGAGTGCCGAAAGGTGCTGCTCGCGCTGCAGCACGAGCTCGGTTGCGGCGAGCGCATTGGCAAGAAGCCGGGCTTCGGCGGCCACCCGGAAGGCGTATATGGCGGTGAAGGCGATCGAGGACAGCACCGCCATCCACATGCCGGCGACATAGAGAAAAGGCATCGCCAGCGGCGCGTCCTCATGCCAGGGCAGCGGCAGATGGACAAAGACCAGAAAGGTCGCCGCCGACATGACCAGCCCACCGAGGATGGCGGTCAGGCGCAGGGGCAGCGATGTCGCCGAAATGACGACAGGCACGGTCATCAGCAGCGAGAACGGGTTGGTGAGGCCGCCGGTCATGTAGAGCAGGCCGGCAAGCTGCAGGCTGTCGAAGATGAGGATGCCGAAGGCCGCAAGCGGCGTGAGCCGGTGCGCCGCCGGAAAGCGAAAGGCGAGAAACAGGTTCATCCAGGCCGAACAGGCGATTAGGGCAAAGCAGAGGCTGACCGGCAGTGGAAACTTCAGCCCATAGGCGACGACGAGCACCGTCAGGCTCTGACCGACAATGGCAAGCCAGCGCAACCGGATCAGCGTGTTGAGGCGCAGTCTCTGGCTCTGCTGGAAATCGGGCGAACGCAAAACGTTGATCATGGCCATGAATTACAGCCGTAGGACCAGGAACGCTAGGTCCCGCGCGGTTTGGCGCGGGCGGTGGCGGCGGCGAGCAGCGGGTTTTCCGGCCAGACATGCTTGGGATAGCGGCCGCGCATGTCGGCGCGCACATCGGCCCAGGAGCCGCGCCAGAAGCCGGGCAGGTCGCGCGTCGTCTGGATTGGCCGGTGCGCCGGCGACAGGAGTTCGAGCGTCAGCGGCACGGCGCCATTGGCGATCGAAGGATGGCGGTCGAGGCCGAACAGCTCCTGCACGCGAACCGCCAGCACCGGCCATTCGCCGTCATAGCGGATCGGCACATGGCTGCCCGACGGGGCATCGAAATGGGTCGGCGCCAGCGTATCGATCCTGCGCTGCAGATCATGCGGCACGAGGCTGGTCAGTCCGGCCGAGACAACGCCCGCATCGATGGCGGCAAACGATGCCGCGCCGGCGAGGTAAGGCAGCAGCCAGTCGTCGAGGCGCTCGATGAGGGCGGCATCCGCCATGTCGGGCCAGGGCGCGCCAAGGCCGCGATGCAGCCAGCCAAGCCGCTGGCGCAGCGTTTGCGCCTCCTTGCTCCAATTCAGCAGCGACAGCCCGTGCTGGCGCACCGCATCGAGGACGGCGCGATCAGCGTCAGCACCGATTGGCGGCGGCAGCATGCGCTCGGCAAGCGTGATGGCGCCAAGGCGCACTGTTTCGCGGACGCGCACGGCGCGCTTGTCGCGGTCGAAGCTCGTTTCACGGCGGACCTCGATCCTGTCCGCCAGCGCAGCGCGGACATCGTCCTCGCCGATCGCCGCCGCCGCCGTGATGCGCGCATTCTGTGCCTTGCCCTGCAAGTCGGCGACGACCAGAAACGGCTCGCCCGCCAGCGGATCGCCGGCGTCGAGCATGGCGCCGGAGCCGTTGGCCAGCACGAAACGGCCACGCTCGCCACGCGCCTTCGCCACCCGATCCGGCCAGGCGTGGACGAGCAGGGGACCGGCTGACTTACCCTCCCCCTTGTGGGGAGGGTCGGCGAGCGCGCCTTGCGCAGCAAGGCGAGGGAGACGGGGTGGGAGTGCAGCGCTCGGCCTACCCCCACCCCGCTCCGCTTCGCGGATCGACCCTCCCCACAAGGGGGAGGGTGAAGAGGTGCCGGCCTGCCGCGCCAGCCGTTCGGCGAGCTGCTTGGCGGCGGTAGCGCGCGGAGATCTTTCCCCACGAAAGCGCATCAGCCGTCGCTCCAGATCGGCGCCGTCGCCACCAAGACCGCGTTCGGTGAGCAGCACCGCAAGCATCGC
Source organism: Mesorhizobium sp. M0227 (assembly GCF_040321855.1). Lineage (NCBI taxonomy): Bacteria > Pseudomonadati > Pseudomonadota > Alphaproteobacteria > Hyphomicrobiales > Phyllobacteriaceae > Mesorhizobium > Mesorhizobium sp. M0227. The sequence continues at coordinate 21,755 of NZ_JAMYSJ010000007.1, forward strand.
CGCTTCGAAGGCATGGCCGCTGCCGGCTGCCTCGGCAACCATGTGCGCCAACCGCACCGGCAGAGCGAGCTTGCGCATCGCTGCACCCGCCTCCGTCAGGCGGCCCGTCTCGTCGACGGCATCCAGCGCGCGCAGCAGTGCCCTTGCCTCACTAAGGGCCGGAACAGGCGGCGGATCGAGAAAGGCGAGCCCTGCCGGATCGGCAACGCCAAAGGCAGCGCAATCGAGCAGCAGTCCGGACAGATCGGCCTCGAGGATTTCCGGCGGCGTGAAAGCGGGAAGTGCAGCCGTCTGCTCGGCCCGCCACAGCCGGATGGCGACGCCAGCCTGCGTGCGCCCGGCACGGCCGGCGCGCTGGTCGGCGGAAGCCTTGCTGACACGCACGGTTTCCAGCCGGGTGAGGCCGCTGGCCGGCTCATAGCGCGGCAGGCGCGACAGGCCGGAATCGATGACGACGCGCACACCGTCGATGGTGATCGAGGTTTCGGCGATCGAGGTGGCCAGCACCACCTTGCGGCGGCCTGAAGGCGCCGGCTTGATCGCGGCGTCCTGCGCCTTGCCGTCGAGCATGCCGTAGAGCGGCACGATGTCGGTTTCAGTGCCGACCTTGCCGGCCAGCCGCTCGGCGGTTCGCTCGATCTCGCGTTGGCCGGGCAGGAAGGCAAGCACGCTGCCGATCTCGTCGGCAAGGGCTGTGCGGATCGCCTTGGCCATCGCGTCCTCGATGGCAATGCCGGTAGGGCGCTCGTCGTAGCGGATGTCGACAGGAAAGGCGCGCCCCTCGCTCTCGATCACCGGCGCACCCGACAGCAGTTTCGCGACCCGCGCGCCGTCGAGCGTTGCCGACATCACAGCCAAGCGCAGGTCCGGCCGCAGCGCACCCTGCACGTCGAGCGCCAGTGCGAGCCCAAAATCGCCATCGAGCGAACGCTCGTGGAATTCGTCGAAAATGACAGCCGAAACGCCGGGCAATTCGGGATCGTCGAGGATCATGCGCGCCAGCACGCCTTCGGTGACGACTACGATCCTGGTCTTTGCCGAAATGCGGTTTTCCATGCGCATGGCATAGCCGACGGTGGCGCCAGGTTCCTCACCAAGCAATTCAGCCATCCGGCGGGCGGCGGCGCGGGCGGCGAGGCGGCGCGGTTCAAGCAGGATGATCTTGCCGGCGCCGAGCCAAGGCGCGTCAAGCAGCGCCAGCGGCACCAGCGTCGTCTTGCCGGCGCCCGGCGGCGCCACCAGCACGGCGCTGTTGCCATGGCCGAGCGCTTCCCTCAGCGCCGGCAGCACGGCAGATACAGGAAGCTCCGGCAGGGGTTTTGTGGTCATGGCGCCCGCATATCAGCGGTTGTGGCCACGGCGCAACCAGAGACGGTTCAAAGCCGGGTGCGCGAAAACGGGTTCCAGCGCACGGTGCCCAGCCGCGCTTCCTCCCGCACCATGGTCAACAGGCCGGCGCCGCCAACGACCGCCAGACCAACCAGCGACAGCCCGTCCGGATATTCCTGGAAGAACAACGCGCCGAGGACCACCGCCCAGGCGATCTGCGAATAATGCGTCGGCGCAACGCGGTTGGCGGGCGCGTATTTCATGGCCAGCAGTTGAAGGAATTGTCCACCTGCGGTGAAGGCTCCGGCCATTGCCAGCCACAGCAACTGCTTTCCGCTGGGAACAGTGAAGGCGGTGGCGGCGGCACCGATGCCGTTGAACAGCAGGCCGCAACCGACCAGCACGCCGAGCATGGTGGTGCGCTTTTCCTGCTGCGCCAGCGAGCGCATCAGGATGACGCTGATGGCGGCGAGGAAGGCAACGCCGAAGGCGGCAAGATGGCCGAGATTGAGCTCGCGAAAGCCAGGCCGCACCACCAGCATGACACCGGCAAAACCGGCGACCACCGCCAGCCAGCGCCAGGGGCCGACCTTCTCCTTGAGGATCACCGTGGAGAGGATGGTGACGCAGAGCGGCGCCAGGAAGATCAGCGCATAGGACTCGGCCAGCGGAATGGTGGTGAAGGCGTAGACGCTGAGCACGCCGGAAGCGATACCCGCCCAGGCGCGCGCCTGCACCGCCCATGGCCTTTTGGTGCGCCAGAAATCGCGCCAGCGTTCGCCCGCAGGTCGCGTGAAGAATAGGAAGAAGCCCGCGAACAAGGTTATGAAAAAGCCGATCTCGAAGATCGTGAGCTGACCGCCCAGGCTTTTGACAACGGCATCGCTGCCCGAATAGCTTGCGTAGGCGATCAGGGCGAGCAGGATTCCGTTCGTCACGTTGTTCCAGTTCCGGGGAGAGAGTGATTTGAAAATCCTAGCGCTCGGTGCGCATCCGGACGACATCGAGATCTTCATGTTCGGTACGATGGCCGCCTATGCCGCGCAAGGCGCAGAGCTCACTTTTGCCATGGCCACGGATGGTGCCAGGGGCGGCACGAGTGATCCCGCTGTTCTCGCTCGTGTCCGTCGCGATGAAGCAACGGCCGCGGCTGCGCTGGTAGGCGCAATGCCACGCTTCCTCGACTTCCCGGACGGCGAGTTGGTGGCCGATGCAGCGCTGATCGGAGCTCTGAAAGCACTGATTGGTCAAACCGGCCCGGATCTGGTGATCACGCATGCGCCCAACGACTATCACGCCGACCATCGCGCGCTGTCGGACGGCGTGCGCATCGCGGCGTCTTTCGCCGTCCCGGTGCTGCATGCCGACACGATGGGCGGCACCGGTTTTTCGCCGACGCACTACGTCGACATTTCCGGGTATGCCGACGTCAAAGCTGAGGCGATCCGAATGCATCAGTCGCAGGATCCCGACCGCTTCGTCGACATCGCGCGGACACAGAACGCCTTTCGCGCCGGCCAGTGCAACAGCGCGCAAGGCTCATCGGCCGAAGCGTTCCGTTTCGAACCGTCGTTCCCGTTCGCCGATATCCGCGCGCTGCTGCCGCCGGCGCCGCCAATCCGCAAGGTGATGGTGAGCACCAGAAGGGTGGATTGAAAACCGAGGCTGCCCCACGTCCTGGTCAGAATCGGCCTGAAGAGCTTCGGTAGGCCGACCAGCGACCCGCGCTTTTCCCAAGGTTTTCAGACATCGCCATAAGCATGCTGCGGCGCAGCAACGAATTCGCTTGCCTTGTTTAGTAAAAATTGCATCACTAAACAAATTACTAAACATCCGCAGCGTGACCGCGCCGCCATGTTTGGGCCCCTGAGGAGAGGGGTTGAGGGCTTTTTGAAACCGTCATCCGGGCGCGTTTCGCAAATGGGAGGAAGTCATGAAATCGAGCTTGAAACTGGCGTTGGGACTGACCTCGGCGATCACAGCGTCGACAGCCGTCTCGAATGTCGCGCACGCTGAAGACCTGACGCTGTGCTGGGCCGCTTGGGACCCGGCCAACGCGCTTGTCGAACTGTCCAAGGATTTTACCAAGGAAACCGGCATCGGCATGAAATTCGAGTTCGTGCCGTGGACCAATTATGCAGACCGTTTCCTCAACGAGCTGAATTCGCACGGCAAATTGTGCGACCTGATCATCGGCGACAGCCAGTGGATCGGCGGTTCGGCCGAGAACGGCCACTACGTCAAGCTGAACGACTTCTTCGACAAGGAGAAGATCAGCATGGACGACTTCGTGCCGGCAACCGTCGTCGGCTATTCGGAATGGCCGAAGAACACGCCGAACTACTGGGCGCTGCCAGCCATGGGCGACGTCGTCGGCTGGACCTATCGCAAGGACTGGTTCTCCAAGCCGGAGCTGCAGAAGGAATTCAAGGAGAAGTACGGCTGGGATCTCGGTCCGCCGACCACCTTCGACCAGTTGAAGCAGGTCGCCGAGTTCTTCCAGAAGCGCGAGATTGACGGCAAGACCGTCTACGGCGCCTCGATCTATACCGAGCGCGGCTCGGAAGGCATCACCATGGGCGCCATGGACGTGCTCTACAGCTACGGCTTCCAGTACGAAAACCCGAAGAAGCCCTACGAGATGGAAGGCTTCGTCAACTCCGACAAGTCGGTGAAGGGCCTGGAATTCTACAAGGCGCTTTATGATTGCTGTACCCCTCCGGGCGCGTCGAACAGCTACATGGGCGAAGGCGTCGATGCCTTCAAATCCGGCCAGGTGGCGATGCACATGAACTTCGCCTTCACATGGCCGGGCCTGCAGAAGGACGAGAATGTCGGCGGCGACAAGATCGGCTACTTCGTCAACCCGAAGGGTCCCGACGGTGAGCAGTTCGCCCAGCTCGGCGGCCAGGGCATCTCGGTAGTGTCCTATTCCGACAAGCAGGAGGCGGCGCTGAAATACATCAAGTGGTTCGCCAACAAGGACGTGCAGGCCAAATGGTGGTCCCTCGGCGGCTATTCCTGCCTCAACGCGGTGGTCAAGGATCCGAAGTTCCCGGCCAGCCAGCCCTACGCGCAGACCTTCCTCGACTCGATGGCCATCGTGAAGGACTTCTGGGCCGAGCCGAGCTACGCACCGCTGCTGCAGGCTTCGCAGAAACGCTTCCATGACTATGTCGTGGCCGGCCAGGGCTCGGCCAAGGATGCGCTCGACGGCCTGGTCAAGGACTGGACGCAGGTCTTCCAGGACGACGGCAAGATGTAACCCCGGCTCCTCCCGAGCTAGGGCCCTAGCGTCCCGTGCCGCCCTTGGCACGGGACGCAGTTCAGATAAATTCCATGACAGAGACGACCAAGTGACCGAAGCAGGACTCACCATGCTCAATCGGACTGCGGAGAACGTTGCCCGGGCGACCCCGGAACCGTTGGCCGGCAAGGTCCGGGGCATCAGCGACAAGGGCCTCGCCTGGCTGTTCATCTCGCCGACGATCCTGTTGCTGCTGGCCATCAACATCTTTCCGCTGTTCTGGGCGATCTATCTGTCGTTCACCAACTACCGGGCCAACCGGCCGAACGAGGTGGTGAAGAATCTCGGCTTCGCCAACTACCAGCGCATCCTCGGCGACAAGGATATCTGGATCGCCATGCAGACGACGGCGCATTTCGTGTTCTGGACCATCCTGTTGCAGACGCTGATCGGCTTCACGCTGGCCTGGCTGATCGACAGGAAGTTTCGCGGCCATGCCTTCTGGACGACGCTGATCCTGGTGCCGATGATGCTGTCGCCGGCGGTGGTCGGCAATTTCTGGCGCTTCCTCTACGAGCCACAGATCGGCCTGTTCGCCTACGCCATCTCCTTCGTCACGAGGATCCCGCCAACCGATATCCAGATGCTCTCCAACGTGTCGCTGGCGCCGTGGTCTATCATCATCGTCGACACGTGGATGTGGACGCCCTACGTGATGCTGATCTGCCTCGCCGGCTTACGCTCGATCCCCGAATACATCTACGAGGCGGCCGAGGTCGACCGCGCCTCCAACTGGCGGCAGTTCTGGTCGATCACGCTGCCGATGGCGCTGCCCTTCATCATGCTGGCGGTGCTGTTTCGCGGCATCGAGAACTTCAAGATGTTCGACATGGTCAACCTCTTGACCGGCGGTGGGCCGGGCTCGACCACCGAGGTCGCCTCGATCACGCTGAAGCGGCAGGCTTTTGAGAGCTGGCGCACCGGCTACTCCTCGGCCTTCGCCATCATCCTGTTCGTCGCGGTGTTCGGGCTGGCCAACATCTACGTCAAGGCGCTCAACAAGGTGAAGCAGAGATGAGCCTGACCACTGCCCACTCGGTCGTCGCACCGTCCACGAATTCGAAGCGCATCGCCGGCACGATCATCGTGCTCTACGCGCTGATCTCGATCGTGCCGCTGCTGTGGATCTTCGCCACCAGCTTCAAGACGCCGCCGGATTCGATCGCCTATCCGCCCAAGATCCTGTTCCAGCCCAGCCTCGAAGGCTACTGCAATCTGTTCACGACGCGGACGCGGCAGACGCCGGAATACATCAACTCGCTGGGTCCCGCGACGGGCTTCTGCGACGAGACCACGCGCAAGCGCAACATGGTGATCGCCGGCCCGTCCAACTTCCTGCCGCGCTTCGTCAATTCGCTGATCATCGCCTTCGGTTCGACCTTCTGCGCCGTGTTCCTCGGCACGCTGTCTGCCTATGGCTTCTCGCGCTTCAAGGTGCCGCTCGCCGACGACCTTTTGTTCTTCATCCTGTCGACGCGCTTCATGCCGCCGATCGCTGTCGCCATTCCGATCTACCTGATGTACCGCGAGCTTGGCTTGTCGGACACGGCGCTCGGCATGATCCTGCTCTACACGGCAGTCAATGTGTCGCTGGCTGTATGGCTGCTGAAAGGCTTCATCGATGAGATCCCGCGCGAATATGAGGAGGCGGCGATGATCGACGGCTATACGCGGCTGCAGGCCTTCTGGCGCACAGTGCTGCCGCAGGCGACGACCGGCATTGCCGCGACCGCCATCTTCTGCCTGATCTTCGCCTGGAACGAGTATGCGTTCGCGGCACTCCTGACTTCCGGCACCGCGCAGACTGCGCCGCCCTTCATCCCGACCATCATCGGCGAAGGCGGCCAGGACTGGCCGGCGGTGGCGGCAGGCACGACGATCTTCCTGGTGCCGATCCTGGTCTTCACCATTCTGCTTCGCAAGCAATTGCTGCGCGGCATCACCTTCGGTGCGGTGCGCAAATGAGCATGACCAAGCCACAGAAAAGCAAATCGCGCTGGCCGGTCTGGGCGAGGCGCGGGCTGATGGAAAACATCGCGACGGCACTAATCGCCATCGGCTTCCTGATGCTGTTCCAGCCCTTCGCGCTGTCGCTCTACACCTATTCCTTCATCACCATGCTCGCCGGCACCGTGATGTTCATCATCGTCTCGAAATTCCCGGAATAATCATGGCCGAAATTCGCGTCCAGCACCTGAGAAAGGCCTTCGGCGATTTCGTCGCCGTGCAGGATTCCAACTTCGTCGTCGAGGATGGCGAGTTCTTCGTCATGCTCGGCCCGTCGGGCTGCGGCAAAACGACGACCTTGCGCATGATCGCGGGGCTCGAATTGCCGACCGGCGGCCAGATCCTGCTCGGCGGCGACGACGTCACCATGCTGCGGGCCCGCGAGCGCGACATCGCCTTCGTCTTCCAGCTCTTCGCGCTCTATCCGCACATGAATGTGCGCAAGAACATCGGCTTCCCGCTCCTGGCGCAAGGCATGCCTTCGGCCGAAATCCGCACCCGTGTCGAGGAGACGGCGAAGCTGCTGCGCATCGACCATCTGCTCAACAAATCCGTCTCCGGCCTGGCCGGCGGCGACCGCCAGCGCGTCGCGCTCGGCCGCGCCATCGTGCGGCGGCCAAAATGCTTCCTGATGGATGAGCCGCTCGGCACGCTCGACACCGAATTCCGCGATCTGATGGTCCGCGAGCTGCGCGAGCTGCACAACCGCATCCACGCCACGACGGTCTATGTCACGCACGACCAGATGGAAGCGATGTCGATGGCCGACAAGATCGCGGTGATGAACCATGGTGTCATCGAACAATTCGGAAGCCCACGCGAAATCTACGACCGCCCGGCGACCATGTTCGTCGCCGACTTCATCGGCTCGCCGCCGATGAATTTTCTGGGTTTTGGCGGCGGGCTGGCCAAAGGCGCCAGGGAGATCATCGTGCAAGGTGCGAAGGTCGCGGTGCCGGAGGTGCGAGAGGACATCGCACCCAGCGACATGGCCCTTGGCATCCGCCCGGAGCACATACGCTTCGACGACGCCTCCAAGCTGCGCGGCGCCATCTATGGCACCGAATATCTCGGCACCACGCAGATCGTCGCAGTCGAAACGGCGGACGGTATCATCAAGGCACGCGTGCCGGCCGAAATCCGGCTCTCCACCGGCGACCATGTCGGCCTGACGCTGAGCAGCGCGCGGCTATCGCTGTTCGAGAAGGGATCGGGCCGCGCGGTGAGAACCGCAATCCATGATGTCGCCTCGGAGCGGAGGACCCAGCATGGCTGAGGTGCACATCAAGAACGTGACCAAGAGTTTCGGCGATCATGCCGCCGTCAACGGCCTCGATCTGCATATATCAGATGGCGAGTTCGTCGTGCTGCTCGGGCCGACGGGGGCAGGCAAGACGACGACGCTGCGGCTCATCGCCGGTTTGGAACGGCCGGATTCCGGCATGATCGAGATTGGGGGCCACAATGCCACGACACTGTCGCCGGCCGAGCGCGACACGGCCTTCGTTTTCCAGCAATATTCGCTCTATCCCCACCTCTCGGTGTTCGACAATCTCGCCTTCCCGCTGCGCTCGCCGGCGCGGAAAATGCCGGAAGACCAGATCCGCCGCCGGGTCGAGGAGGTGGCCAGGATGGTGCGCATCCATCACAAGCTCGCCAATCGCTCGACCAAGCTTTCGGGCGGCGAAATGCAGCGCGTTGCCATCGGCCGGGCGCTGGTGCGCAAGCCTTCGATCTACCTGATGGACGAGCCGCTGTCGTCGCTCGATGCCAAGCTGCGCGGCGATCTCAGGCTCGAGCTGAAGCGCATCCAGACCGAACTCGGCGCCACCATGCTTTATGTCACGCATGATCAGATCGAGGCGATGACCATGGCCGACCGTATCGGCATCCTTGCCGATGGCGTGCTGGTGCAGATCGGTTCGCCGCGCACCATCTATTCCGAGCCGGCAAACCTGCATGTCGCGGCAAGGCTCGGCCAGCCGGCGATCAATCTTCTGCCAACCGGACTGCTGCCTGACGGCGGCGCACCGGCCGGGACCAAGACGATCGGCGCGCGCACCGAACATCTTTCGATCGCGAAGGCCGCGAATGGTCACGCCGACGGCGTTGTCGACTGGGTGGAGCATCTCGGTGATCAGAACCATTTGCATGTGACGGTAGGGACCAAGAAACTGGTGACGCTGACCGATCCCGACACGGATCTGGCGCAGGGCGACAGAGTGGTGATCCGCTACCGGGCGCCGCTGTATTTCGACGCCGATGGACAGCGATTGATGTGAGCGGTTTTCGGTGATTCAGCACCGGTTTTGACTTTGCCAGTACGGGACGAATTCGATGAAGCACTTTTTCAATCGCAGGGAAACGATCGTCACCGAGGCGCTCGACGGCCTGTTACGGACCATTGGCTCCGGCGATCTCGCGCGCCTCGACGGCTATCCCGAGATCAAGGTCATCCTGCGCACCGACTGGGACAGGACGAAAGTCAGCGTCGTCTCCGGCGGCGGGGCCGGGCACGAACCGTCCCATGCCGGCTTCGTCGGCAAGGGCATGCTGACGGCGGCGGTTTCGGGCGAGATCTTTGCCTCGCCAAGCGTCGAGGCGGTGCTGGCAGCGATTCGCGCGGTCACCGGTTCGGCCGGCTGCCTGCTGATCGTCAAGAACTACACCGGCGACCGTCTCAATTTCGGCCTCGCGGCAGAGAAGGCGCGCGCCGAGGGTTTTGCCGTCGAGATGGTGATCGTCGCCGACGACATCGCGCTGCCCGACATTGCCCAGCCGCGCGGCGTTGCCGGCACCTTGTTCGTCCACAAGATATCAGGCCACCTGTCGGAGACCGGGCACGATCTTGCCGATATAGCGGCTGTCGCGCGAGCGGCAGCGAAGGACGTTGTTTCGCTCGGCATGTCGCTGTCGTCCTGCTCGATTCCGGGCCAGCCGCACGAAGACAGGTTCGGCGAGAACGATGGCGAGCTCGGCCTCGGCATCCATGGCGAGCCGGGCGTCGAGCGGATTGCGGTGCAGAGCGCCGACAGGCTGGTGGCGATCATGGCGGCGCGCCTAGCGGCACGGCTTGATCCCAAGGCCGGCCACGCCTTGCTGATCAATAATCTCGGTTCGGTGCCGCCGCTCGAAATGTCCGTTATCGCCAACGCAGTGCTTGCCTCGCCGCTGGCCAAAACCATCAAGCTGGCGATCGGCCCGGGCCCGCTGATGACGGCGCTCAACATGAACGGCTTCTCGCTGTCGCTGATCCGGCTCGACCCCGCGCGCGAGACGGCCTTGCAGGCGCCGGTCGGTCCGCACGCCTGGATGCCGGCAAAGCCGGTTGTGCCGCCTGCCGTGGTGCCGATGGCGAAAGCGGCCGGACAGAGCGCGGCACGCAAGCCCAGCCAGGATGCACGGACCCGCTCTCTTCTCGTCACCATCTGCGAACGACTGATCGCGCTGGAAACCACGTTGAACGGGCTCGACGCCAAGGCGGGCGACGGCGACACGGGCTCGACGGTGGCGACCGGCGCGCGCAGCATCCTCAAGCGGCTTGATGCGCTGCCGCTTGCCGAGCCGGCGGCGACCCTTGGAGCGATGGGCGACATTCTGAGCGCCTCGATGGGCGGCTCCAGCGGCGTGCTGCTGTCGATCTTCTTCACGGCGGCGGCGCAGGCTCTGGATAGCGGCGCGAGCTTGGCCAAGGCGCTGCTTGCCGGCCTTGAGCGGATGACCTTTTATGGCGGCGCAAGGATGGGGGATCGTACAATGGTCGATGCCCTGGAGCCTGCCCTCAGAGCGCTCGATGCCAAGAGCCTGGACGAAGCGGCTATCGCGGCTCGCCATGGTGCCGAGGCCACCGCTGCCATGGACAGGGCAAAATCCGGGCGGTCCGCCTATGTCGGCAGCAAGCTGCAAGGCGTGGCCGACCCCGGCGCCTATGCAGTGGCCGAGGTTTTCGCGGCGGCGGCCGCGCTCCATGAAGCGGCTTGATTCATGCTCCAGTTGTCGAATGAGCGTTCTTTCGATACTGCGGGCGGCATGGAAACCGGGAATGCGGGTGACATGGCGGCATTGAACCTTGCCCGGCTGATCGCGGCCGCTGCGGATACCATTGCCGCTCACGCCGAGGAGTTGACGGCGCTCGACCAGGCGATCGGCGACGGCGACCACGGGCTGAACATGAAGCGCGGCTTCGAGGCCGTGCGCGCCGAAGCCGAAGCATTTTCGGCCAAACCGCTGCCCGATGCCCTGAAGGCGATCGGCACCAAGCTGGTGATGACGGTCGGCGGCGCCTCCGGCCCGCTATTCGGCACCCTGTTCCTGGCGCTCGGCAAGGAGATTTCAGCGGCGCCTAATCGCGCCAATCTGACGGCAGCGTTCGGCAAGGCGATCGAAGCGGTGGCCGCGCGGGGCAAATCGCAGATCGGACAAAAAACCCTGCTCGACGTGCTGCAGCCGGTGCATGACGCGCTGCTGCAGGGAAAGACAGCTCTTGAAATCGCCGATATCGCCGACGCGGCGGCCGAGGCGACCGTGCCTATGAAAGCCTTGCGTGGCCGCGCCTCGTTCCTTGGCGACCGCTCGATCGGCCACATGGATGCCGGTGCACGTTCGACCGCGCTTCTGGTGCGCACGATCGTCGAAACGTTGGAAGGTCAGCCATGAGCAATGTCGGCATCGTCATCGTTTCGCATTCGCCGCTGGTTGCCGAGGGCACGGCCGACATGGTGCGCCAGATGGTGGGCGACGAAGTGCCGCTTGCATGGTGCGGCGGAAACGGCCATGGCGGGCTCGGCACCAATGTCGAGGCGATCATGGGCGCCATCGACAAGGCCTGGTCGGAAGCCGGTGTCGCCATTCTGGTCGATCTCGGCGGTGCCGAGACCAACTCGGAAATGGCGGTGGAGATGATCGGCGAGCCACGCTCGCACAAGATCATCGTCTGCAACGCCCCGATCGTCGAAGGCGCGGTGATGGCGGCGACCGAGGCCTCAGGCGGCGCCTCGCTCAGGGAAGTGGTGGCGACGGCGCACGAATTGTCGCCGTCGTGAGTGAACGGGAAGCTTGAAGACATGTCCGCATCCGCCGAAGCGACCGTTGTCGTCACCCACGAGGTGGGCCTGCACGCGCGTCCTTCGGTGAAGTTCACCAAGCTGGCCAAGACTTTCGCCGCCGAGGTGGAAATAGCGCTGGCCGCCAACGGGCCATGGTTCGACGCCAAGAGCATCGTCAAGGTGATGGCGGCCAAGGCGCCGAAAGGCACGCTGCTGCATATCAGGGCCAGCGGCGACGGCGCCGATGATGCCGTCGATGCGCTGGTCGAGCTGGTGCGCCGCGATTTCGACGAAGGCACGGACCATGTCCGAACCGCTTAGGCTGCAAGGCATTTCGGCCTCGGCCGGCTATGCCGAAGGGCCGCTGTTCGATCTCGACCAGACTGTCGGCTCCTATGTCGGCAAAGAAACGGCCGACGACGAGAAGGCGGCGCTCGAAACCGCAATCGCCATCGCGGCGGGCCGCCTCACCGCATTGATAGACGCGGCTGAAGGCGACGCCGCCGACATCCTCGAGTTCCAGATCGCCATGCTGGAAGATGATGCGCTGAGCAGCCCGGCCTTTGCCGCTATCCACGCCGGCCAGCCGGCCGATCAGGCATGGCGGCAGGCGCTCGACGCCGAAATCGCCGGCTACGATGCTTCCGACCAGGATTACTTTCGCGCACGTGCCGCCGACATACGCGACATCAGGGATCAGGTGCTGCGGGCACTGACCGAGGCTGGTGACGTCCAGGTTCCAGCCGGCGCCATTCTCTACGGCGAGGACATCGCGCCGACGCGCTTTCTCGAATCCGACTGGAGCAGCGGCGGCGGCATCGCGCTGAAGGCGGGCAGCACAGCCAGCCACGTCGCCATGCTGGCGCGCTCGCGCGGCGTGCCCATGATAGTCGGGCTTGGTGCTTTGCCGGCTCACTTTGCCGGCATTGCACTGCTCGATGCCGAACATGGCGGCATCGTGCTGTTGCCGTCCAAGGCTGAAATCGACGCCTTCCGCCAATTGTCTTCGTCGTTCACGGTGCGCCGCGACCAAGCCGGGACTTTCCTGGCGCGGCCGGCGGCGACCAGGACCGGCACGCCGGTACGCGTGCAGGTCAACATCGCCGACCCGTCCGAAGTCGACGGCATCGACATCGCCACCTGCGACGGTGTCGGCCTGATGCGCACCGAATTCCTGTTCGGCAAGTCGCTGCCGGATGAGGAGACGCAGTATCGCGCCTATCGCAAGGTGCTGGAATGGGCCTGTGAAAAACCGGTGACGATCCGCACCGTCGATGCCGGCGGCGACAAGCCGGTGCCCGGCTTCACCGTCGAGGAGAGCAATCCGTTCCTCGGCCTGCGCGGAATCAGGCTGTCGCTGGCAAGGCCGGAGGTATTTCGTGTACAGATCCGGGCACTGCTGCGCGCCGCGGTGCACGGCAATCTGAAAGTGATGTTTCCGATGGTCGCCATTTTGGAGGAATACCGACAGGCAGCGGCGATGTTCGCCGAGGAGCAGGCCGCACTTGCCGCGCGCGGCATCGCGCACAAGATGCCGCCGCTTGGCATCATGGTCGAGGTGCCTTCGGTGGCGATCGTGCCGGAAGCCTTTACTGATGCCGCCTTCTTCTCGATCGGCTCCAATGACCTCACCCAGTATGTCATGGCGGCCGCCCGCGACAACGCTGCCGTGGCGCATCTCAATTCGGTCCGTCATCCAGCCGTGCTGCGGCTGATCGCTGCCGTGACCGCGTTTGGCGAACGAGAAAAAATACCGGTCAGCCTGTGCGGCGATGCCGGCGGCGATCCCGCCTCGATACCGTCACTGCTCGAGGCCGGCCTGCGCGATCTTTCCGTCGCTCCGGCGCAACTCGCCATGGCCAAGGCAGCCATCGCGGACGTTTCTGTCTAGGCGCGGCTGGCATGGTCGACATCAAACCCGAACCTGGCTCCGAGGAGGCGATCCGCGCCTACAAGACGATCCTGTCGCACGTCATCGACCAGCGCCCATCCGGCATGCGCCAGCGCCTGGCCGATGCGCTTGGCAAGCACCGCAGCTTCGTCACGCAGATCTCCAGTCCAGCCTATTCGATCCCGATTCCGTCAAAACATTTGCCAGCTATCTTTTCCGTCTGCCATTTCAGCCCGGCCGAGCGCGACCAGTTTCTCGCCGCCTATCACCAGGCGCATCCAGGCAAGATGTCGATCGCATCAGGCATGCGCAAGACCCGGCATGTTTCGCTGATCGTGCCGGATTTCGGAGACGACAAGCAGAATGCCGCGCTCGACAGGGCGGTGAACGATTTTATCCAGAAGATCACCAGCATCACCGGCAAAGGTAGCTGATCGAACTCTTTGTTTACGCAATTCCGGACAGAAAACCGCGACGCACTTTTCCTGGAATTGCTTTGTTTTACGCAATTCCGAACGGAAAACCGCGACACACTTTTCCTGGAATTGCTTTGGAAGGCCTATTTCGGGAGGAGACGATCGTGAAGAAGTTCATGAACTCGGTGGACACGGTGCTGACCGAGAGCCTCGACGGATTCGTGGCCGCCCATGCCGACATCCTGGTGCTTGGCGACGCGCACAGATTCATCCGGCGCAAGACCTTGCGGCCGGGCAAGGTGGCGCTGATCTCGGGCGGCGGCTCCGGCCACGAGCCGCTGCATGGCGGCTTTGTCGGTCACGGCATGCTGGACGCCGCCTGCCCCGGCCAGGTGTTCACCTCGCCGACACCGGACCAGATGCTGGCGGCGGCGCAAGCCGTCGACACCGGCGCCGGCTGCCTGTTCATCGTCAAGAACTATGAGGGCGACGTGATGAACTTCGACATGGCGGCCGAGATGTCGGAAGGCGTCCAGCAGATCGTGACCAATGACGATGTCGCTGTCGAGAATTCTTCTTATACGACCGGCCGGCGTGGCGTCGCCGGCACGCTGGTGGTGGAAAAGATCGTCGGCGCGGCGGCCGAACATGGCTTGGCGCTGGCGCCGTTGAAGGCGCTGGGCGACCGCGTCAACACGGCCACCCGCTCGATGGGCGTGGCGCTGACAAGTTGCACCGTGCCGGCGGCGGGCAAGCCGACTTTCGATATCGGCGATGGCGAGATGGAGTTCGGCGTCGGCATCCATGGCGAGCCCGGCCGCCGGCGCGACACGTTGAAAAGCGCCGATGCGATCGCGCAGGAGATCTGTGCCGCGATCCTGGGCGATCTCGGGGACAGGGCGAAGGGTCCGGCGCTGCTGTTCGTCAACGGCTTCGGCGGCACGCCGCTGATGGAACTCTATCTGATGTACAACAGCGCACGGCTGATCTTCGAGACGCATGGCGTGACGGTGGCCCGTTCGCTGGTCGGCTCCTACGTCACTTCGCTCGACATGGCCGGCTGCTCGATCACGCTGACCATGCTCGACGACGAAACGACCGGATTTTGGGATGCGCCGGTACACACGGCAGCGCTGCGCTGGGGTATGTAAAGCTGGCTTCCACCCTGCTTTTCTGCAACATCTTTCCCTTCAATCGCAACATTGTCCGGGTTGATGCTGCCACCGCTTACCCCTGCCGAAGAAAAGCTGCTGCTGCGCTACGCAGATCCGGAAGCGCCGACTGTCGACGTCGATAATTTGTCGGCAACGACGCTGATGTCGCTGCTCGACAACGCCGAATTCCATGGCGTCCTGCCGATCATGCTGCGCAAGCTCAGCGGCGACGCGCAACTGCCATCGGATCAGGAGCTGGGAGACAAACTGGAGGACCTGCGCCAGAAAGCGACGATCGCCACCGGCCAGTCGATGCTGTTGAAGTATCATGGCGACCGCATCATGAAGGGACTGGCGGCGGACAATGTTCCGGCGCGGATCGTCAAGGGGCCGGTCTTCGCGCGAAAGCTCTACCGCAACGTCGCCGACAGGCCGTTCACCGATATCGACATCCTCGTCGAACCCGCCAATCTGGCCAGGGCAAACCGGGTGATCGCGGCATGCGGCTTCGAGCTTGGCAGCAACGAGGCCGAATCCTACGAATTGCAGGAATTCAAATGGCTCGAAAAGGAGAATTCCAGCCTGCTGGTCGAACTGCATGGCGACCTCGTGCATGACACCGGCATGCGGCGGCGCCTGTCGCTGGGTTTGCCTGAATTGCGCGCCATCGACGGCGAGGCGACCGACACGCCGGCGGCTCTTCTGACGATCGCCATCGTTCACGCCGCCGGCGGCCACAAATTCCACCGGCTGCAGCTTTGCGTCGACGTGCTGCAAGGCGTGCGGGCGCTGCAATCACCCGAAGCGGAAGCACGCCTCTTCGACGCTGCCCGTATCACCGGCATCGAGCTCGAGTTGGCAATCGTGCTCGATGTGACCGGCCAGTTGTTCGACGAGAGCCGCGCGCTCGAACTCGCCGGCCGCATCAAACCCGATCTCTCCATACGGCTGGCCAGGCGGTTGATCACCACGAATACGCTGCTCGGCGTCAATTCCAGGGACAAGCTTGGTTCGCGCCTACGCCGCGACGCCTTCCGCTGGATCCAACGGCTGGCCAGGGCCAGACCGCACGCTGCTTGATCGGCTGTTCAGTCCCGCGTCGTCAGAGCAGCGCTGATCAGCGCCGCAGCGTCAGCCGGGCGCGCGCCCACCTCCAGCCGGAAGGTCGGCACCGCATTGACCAGCCCGCCGATGGTTGCCAGCCGGCGCTTCTGCATGGGCAGCAGCCCGGTCATGCCCGTGCGGACATTGTCCACTGCCAGCGCCACCATTGCGTCGGTCCCGGCCATAGCGACGAGCCGGGTCTGGCTGTCGGCGGAACGCGCCAGGTGCAGGAGGGCCGCCACCGGCCGGGCGGTCGCGTTTTCGACCCGAACGATCCCACTCAGCCTTTCAAGCGGGACGGGCTGTTCGCTGTTGCGATCCCACGTCTGGCCAAGGCATCGCGCCACCTGCGGGATCATTTCGGCAGTCTTCTGGTGGATTTTTACGGCGCGCGGCAAGCCCCAGGCGACGACCTTGCCAGAAGCGACATTCAGGATCATGGCGTCGTCGGAGCAGAGGCCAAAGCCCTGTGTTGCCAGCGCGAGCGACGTCGTGGTCTTGCCGGTGCCGCTCGGAGCATGGATCAGCACCACCGCATCGCTGTCCGGCAACGTCAAGCCGGCAGTGTGCAGCATATGCTGGCCGCCGGCGTCGAGCGCGGCGTCGAGCACCAGCATTGCCGGTGTCCACGCGGCTTTCGCGCCAGGGCGGATCCGGAGTTCGGCCCAGCCCGCCACGCCATTGATGGCAACGGTCTGACGCTCGGGAAAGACCAGATGGATGATACCACCATCCTCGATCATCCGGCAGTGACCATCCTCCGGCACCTCGCCATCGAAGACGAGGGATCCGTTGGGTGCCTCGTCCAAGGTGACTGTCTCGGCGATCTCGAGACGAAAGTCCGGCTCGACGGGTTCCGCGATACGCAGGCTGCCCAGCATCCGGTCGAAATCCTGCCACAGCTCGGGGCGCTCGGCCGATATGCCAAGGATCAGGCCGTTGAGGCCATAGCAGGCTGAAGGTCTGGTCAAGCGGGGCGCGCCTTTACGGCATCGGCATGATGACGATAGATTTCGACCATGCCGGGAAGCTTGTCGCTGACCACCGGCCTGCCATCGAGGCAGACCCAGCAATGCGCTGCCAGGCGCTGCGCTTGCATCGACTGCGGATCGACGCCGAAGCGCAGGTCCGGATCGAAACCGGCTAGGCGCAGGAAACGATGACCTAGCAGACCCTCCCTCAGGCACCTGCGGTCACGCATCAGCCAGGGATGGCGGACGGCGCGGTTGACACTCGCGACGATGTAGGCGGACGGCAGACCGCGATAGGGCGTCGACGAGGCGAGCGGCGCCCATTTGAGCACCTCCTCGAAGCTCCGGTTGGTGACAAGGACCGGCATCAGCCGCGCGCTTGCCCAGAGATGGCAGCGAAACAGAGCGCGCAGGAGCGGGCCGTCAGCCATCAAGCACCTGGCGCGGCGAGGATACCTTCAGAGATCAGATCCGTGGCAAGTGCCGCCATGTCCTGATCGAGCGTCCCCTTGTCAACCTCGAACTCCTCGCAAAGCAGGTCGACGATCTGGTCGAGGTTGCGCGCGCCGTCCACCTTGTCGAGAAAGGCTTCGGTCGTGCCGTTGCATGTATAAAGCTGGCCGCTGCGCGCCAAAAGCACGACTGCGCCATCGCCCACATGCTGCACGGAGGCATCCTCGGCTAGCCGCAGAACGGTTCCAGAGACTATTTCCACCACGCCCCTCCAAGCCATGTTCATCCCGGAAATCAGATAGCGCGGAGGTGGAGCGCTGTCTATCAGCCGATCATGGGAGCCCAGTGGACGGGACCAACGGCTTTGCTGACAGATTCTCCGCCCCAGTCGCGTTAGAACCTGCTCGGTTGCGCCTTCCCGGCCGCATTCGTCCCAGAAATAGTCATCGATGAAACGTGACAAGCAGCGGGCCTGCCGGCAGCGGACGTTGCATTTCTTCCCCTAAGTAAGGTAAAACCTGTCCGGGTATTGGGGAGATAGCGTATGCGTTACAATTGGGAGCGAGCTCCGACGAGCTTCGAACGTCACAGAAAAGCGCTGGCTACAGCCATTTTGATCGCTGGCGGCATTGGCTTCATGCTTGTGGCCCTGCCGATCTAGAAACAACCTTCAGACACAGCGGCTGCCGGCGCCTGGGCGCAACCTCTCAGCGTGGCTGCCCGGTCACCGCGAGGAAGCGACGATCGCGCCCCTCGAAACCCTGGCTGAAACGCTGGACCAGCACGACGATCACCGCCGGCTTGCCGGCCGGGGTGAATTGGTAGGATTCCGACAGGCTGTAGGAGGTCGGGCAGTTTCTTGAGCCCGGCACGGTCCTGTCCTCGTGCAGGATCTTGATCGGCTTGCCATCCTGGCCTTGCAGCGTCAGCCGGAAGCCGAGCGCCTTGCCTGCCTTCTCACCTTGAAGTGGCTTTTCACCTTGAAGTGCCTGGTCGCCTTGCTGCTTCGCATCGAAACTCGCCGAACAATCGGTCGCGCTGGCCGCCAGAATTTCGTCGAGCTGGATGGTCGAAATGCCTGTTTCGCCGTGGAGCGGCGACAGCCATTTCCGCGACGCCTGTTCGAGGCGGGAGATGTCGTTGTAGGCAACCATTTCGCCCGGGAAGGTGAACTTGTCGGAAGCGGCCTGCTCGGCCACAGATGTGATCGCATATTGGGCGAGAACGGGCGCTGCCTGAGCGGCGGCCTGCGCCCTCGCCTGCTCCAGGGTCAGTGTCGCTTCCTCCGTCTCGTCGACGACGAGGATCGGCTTGCCGCCAACCACCTGATCCGTACGGGTATCGATGATATCGATCTGCGACCAGCCGGAGTCCGAGGCGCCGGGGTCGAGCGTTCCGTATTGCTCGAAGGCGAAATAAGCGCCATCCGGCGAAAAGCCGATGATGTGCCGTGCCGCGGCATCGCCGGCTTCAGCGGTTCCGGTGGACATAGCAAGTAGGGCGCCCGTGACCGATGATTGCGCAAAGCGCCCGATGAACCGCACAGCAGCAAACATCACCAACCCCAATCCTGTCTCGCAATTCATAGCTGCTTGCCCCCAAGCGCCAGGTCGATGCCGTCGCCACAATGGCGTGGATTTGCGGCCAAGGTTAGAGCGCGCTATCTGGAAGGAAGAAAACATTTCCCGGGGAGGTACGGATGGCTTCACGCTATCACGAGGTCTATGAAGGCTGGAAGCGCGACCCGGAGCGCTTCTGGGCGGACGCGGCTAGCGGCATCGACTGGTATTCGCCCTGGGACAAGGTGTTCGACGCCGCGGCCGGCGTCTATGGCCGCTGGTTCACCGGCGCCACCTGCAACACCTGCTACAACGCCATCGACCGCCATGTCGCGGGCGGGCGCGCCGATCAGATCGCGCTGATCCATGACAGCGCCATCACAGGAATGGTCAGGAAGTTCACCTATGCCGAGCTGAAGCGCGAGGTAGTTGCACTCACCTCTGTGCTGAAGAATCGCGGCATCGGCAAGGGCGACCGCGTCATCATCTACATGCCGATGGTGGCCGAGGCGGCCATCGCCATGCTCGCCTGCGCCCGCATCGGCGCGGTGCATTCGGTGGTCTTCGGCGGCTTTGCCTCGCATGAGCTTGCCACCCGCATCGACGATGCCAGGCCGAAGCTGATCATTTCGGCATCCTGCGGCCTGGAGCCGGGCCGCGTCGTTGCCTACAAGCCGTTGCTCGACAAGGCGATAGAGATCTCCCGCCATAAGCCGGACGCCTGCCTGATCCTGCAGCGCGACCAGTTGCGCTGCGAGATGAAGGAGCATTTCGACATCGACTATGCCGATGCGGTCGCCCGCGAACGGGCAGCGGGCGCCAATGTCGATTGCGTGCCGGTGCTGGCCACCGATCCGCTCTACATCATCTACACATCGGGCACGACCGGCCAGCCCAAGGGCATCGTGCGCGACAATGGCGGCCACATGGTCGCGCTGAAATGGACGATGGAAAACGAGTTCGGCGTCAAGCCGGGCGAGGTGTTCTGGGCGGCGTCCGATGTCGGCTGGGTGGTCGGCCATTCCTACATCGTCTACGGACCGCTGCTGCATGGCTGCACCAGCATCCTGTTCGAGGGCAAGCCTGTCGGCACGCCCGATGCCGGCACCTACTGGCGGGTGATAGCGGAGCATGGCGTGGTCGCGCTGTTCACCGCGCCGACCGCATTCCGCGCCATCAAGGGGCAGGACCCGAAGGGCGAGTTCATTGCCAAACACGACCTCTCGAAATTCCGCACGCTGTTTCTTGCCGGCGAGCGCGCCGACCCGGAAACCATCAAATGGGCGGAGCAGAAGCTAGGTGTGCCTGTGGTCGACCATTGGTGGCAAACCGAGACCGGCTCGCCGATGACGATCAATCCCGCCGGCCTTGGCCTGTTGCCGGTGAAATACGGCTCGCCCGGCGTGCCGATGCCCGGCTACGACATCCGCGTGCTCGACGATGCTGGCCATCAGGTGCCTCGCGGCACACTGGGCAATGTGGTGGTCAAACTGCCGCTGCCGGCCGGCTGCCTGCCGACGCTGTGGCATGCCGACGCACGGTTCCGCCAAGCCTATCTCGACGAGTTCCCCGGCTTCTACAAGACGGCGGATGCCGGTATGGTCGACGACGACGGCTATCTCTACGTCATGGCCCGCACCGACGACATCATCAATGTCGCCGGCCACCGGCTCTCCACCGGCGCCATGGAAGAGGTGCTTTCGGCCCATCCCGATGTCGCCGAATGCGCGGTCATCGGCATTGCCGACGCCATGAAGGGCCAGGTTCCGCTGGGCTTCGTGGTGTTGAACGCAGGTGTAACCCGCGATGTCGGCTCCATCGAGAACGAGGTGGTCGGCCTGGTGCGCGAACGCATCGGCCCGGTAGCCGCCTTCAAGACGGTGGTGACGATCAAGCGCCTGCCCAAGACGCGTTCGGGCAAGATCCTGCGCGGCACCATGCAGAAGATCGCCGACAAGGAAGAATGGACCATGCCGGCGACGATCGACGATCCGATCATCCTCGAGGAGATCACCAAGGCCCTGAAGGACCGTGGGATCGGCCTTTGAGCGGCTGAAGGCTTTGGCTTGTCGAGGCCGCTTTTCGGATCGACGAGCAATCTTTTATTGTGCAACGCAGCAATGCGCCCTACAGTGCTTGCGGGGGGCCATCGACACAGGTCGCATGGCTCAAAAGAAGATTACATTTGGCGGCGTCGACATCCTGCGCTTTCTCGCCGCCCTCATGGTCATGGTTTACCACTATGGCTTCTGGGTGTGGGCGTATCCGGACGGTGTTTCGGCGCGCGCGACGGGCGGCGTTCCCCCGCAGCCGGCAATAGGCGCCTGGGTCGAATCCGGCTGGGTCGGCGTCCAGATCTTCTTCGTCATCAGCGGTTTCGTCATCGCCTTCAGCGCCGAAAGGTCGACACCCCTACAGTTTTTCGAAGCAAGGGTGAAACGGCTGGCGCCGGCGGTTTGGATCTGCGCACCGGTCACGGCGGTGGTGCTGCTGCTTGTCGGCCTCAGTTGGCCGACCGATGCCGTTATCAGGCTCCTACGCACCGGCCTGTTCGTTCCGTACGCGCCTTGGGTGGACAGCGTCTACTGGACGCTGGGCATCGAGATCGCCTTCTATGCTATCGTCTGGATCTTACTCAGCCTTGGCCGCTTCCATCTGATGGAGATTGTGGCCGTCGCCATCGGCTTGGTCAGCACGCTGTTTTGGTGCCTGTATTACCCGCTCGGCTGGGCCGATCTTGCCGAAACACGCACGCTCGCCCTGCTTCTGGTGCATCACGGCGTTTTCTTCGCCACCGGCGTCATGCTGTGGCTGATGCGCTTCAAGGCGGTGACAGGCGCCCGACTTGCCTTCTGCGCCCTGTTCCTGGCCGGTGGTGTGCTGCAGATCGCCAGTTCGGTCGACGTTCATATCCTGAAGGTCGGGCGGGATATGCCGTTCGCGCCGCCGATCCTCATCTTCCTCATCGGCATCGCGCTGATGGCATGGTCGCTGCGGCTCGACCTTTCCTGGAGCGGCTGGCGCCGGATCGGCCTGATGACCTATCCGCTCTACCTGCTGCACGATGTCGTCGGCGCGGCCCTGCTCGGCATCCTGGTCCGCGCCGGTCTGCCACATCTGTTCTCGATGGCGGTCGTCGGCGCGACGATGATCGCGGCAAGCTGGCTGGTGGCGATCGAGGCCGAACCACGCATCCGGCTGCTGCTCGACCACACCGTTTTCCGTTATCGGCTCAAGGCAGCCTGACGACGATCCGGCATTACCGGCCCAACGGCCGACGTAAAGCATGTCGCGCCTGAGCGGATTCAGGCTTTGTTTCCACACAGGCCGTTCTTCCAAAACCGAGCTCATTTTTGGGCGACATGCATTGGCGGTCCCAACCCGGCGTGGTTGCATTTTCCACGATTGCGGAATTCTCCGTTTCGGGCAAGATATCAGGCGCTTATGCCTTCCGCATGAGAGTTCGCCTCGAGACGCCGCACGTGACCCTGTTCCAGCGAAAACCCCGCATCGCGGCGCGTCCGCGCCTGGATATCGACATGCAGGATGCCGTTGTCTACGCGATCGGCGACGTGCATGGCTGCTACAAGGAACTCCGCGCCCTGGAGCAGAACATCCTGCTCGATTCGCTGCGCTTCCAGAGCCGCAAGATCATCGTCATGCTTGGCGACTACATCGACCGGGGGCTCCAGTCGGCGCGGGTGCTCGATCACCTTCTGGCGCCGGCGCCGAAAGGGTTTCAGCGCATTTGTCTTGCGGGCAACCACGAAGTGGCCATGCTGAACTATCTCGACGGACATTTGTCGCGCGAGCCCTGGCTGGCGACGGGCGGCCTGCAAACCCTGTTTTCCTACGGCATCGATCCGGCGCGCCTCACCAGCCTCTACGGGAGCAGCGCGCAGATCGACAGGCGCATAAGGGAGATCATTCCAGAGGATCACGTCAGCTTCCTACGCGGGCTGCCGATCATGGTCCGTTCGCGGAAGTTCGTGTTTGTCCACGCCGGCATCAGGCCCGGCGTCGACCTTGCGGCGCAAACCGACCACGACCTAATTACCATCCGTTCGGACTTCTTCGAGGCAACACACCTGCTCGACCGCTGGGTGGTGCACGGGCATACGCCGGTGGATGTCCCGAAGCTCGAAGGGCGCCGGCTCGGCATCGACACAGCCGCCTTCCAGAGCGGACGCCTGACCGCCGTCAGGATCGCCGACAAGCAAGGCAGGCTGATCTTCTCCTGACGCATCGATGTTCAGGTGTGCTGACCTGAAGATCGATACACCTCAAAGTGGCCCCACGCGCGCAATGACCGATGTCAGACCGGCGCCTTGCCGCGCACTTCCGACTTTTCCAGATAGTAGCTCGAATATTTATCGAAGAACTTTTCCGAGCCACCGAACGATCCGTATTTGGCCAGTTTCTTCAAATCGACCTTGTTCAGCACCGCGCCGACGATCTTGTTGGCGACATAGGGTTCGGATTCCAGCATCGACCTGACCATCGCGCGAGGCGTGCGCCCCCACTCGGTGACCAGGACAAACCCGTCGACCAAGGGGGCGAAGGCCTTGGCGTCGACCACCGGTCCGAGCGGCGGCAGATCGACGACGATGTATTCGAACGTCTCCTTGGCGTTCTCGATGAAGCGCCGCATGCCGGCCGAGGAGAGAAGTTCGCTGGTATGCGAGAAGTGACCGCGCAGCACCGCCGGGATGATCGCCAGCTTCGTCTGCCTGTCGATCTTGCCGACAGACTGCCAAGTCTGGCCGCTGACAACCGCTTCCATCAAACCCTGCTCGGCTTCCATGCCAAGGCCCCGGCTGAGGCCGGGATTGCGCAAGTCGCCGTCGATCAGCAGCGTCTTGGCGCCATTGGCGGCAAGCAAGCCCGCGAGATTTGCCGCGACCGTCGACTTGCCCTCGCCGGGAAGCACCGAGATAATGCCGATGACGCGGCTGCCTTGCCCTTCCATCACGACGTCGAAGGCGATCTTGGCGCTGCGCAGCGTTTCGGAGAACATCGAGGCTGGAGAATCGATGCTGACCCGCATGCGCGCCCGCCTTTCGGCCGCCGACAGCGATTGAGTGGTCTTAGCGTCCACCTGGGTATCGCCCGGCTTTTCTTCCTTGCCGAGCTTGCCGCCGATCGTCGGCAGATAGCCGAGGAATTTCAGGTTGACGCGGTCGCGCACGTCCTCGCCGGTCCTGAAGAAGCGTTCATTGAACTCGTTCAGCCCACCAAAGCCGGCGCCCATCAGCAGGCCAAGCACCAGCGAAAGTCCGAGCACGACGATGGTGCGCGGGCTTGACGCGGCAAACGGCATCGAGGCGTCCGAGATGATGCGGATTTTGCCGACCGGGAAGGATTGCTGCTGCGCGGCTTCCTCGTAACGACCCAGGAATGTTTGATAGAGCGTGGTGAGCGCCGTCGCCTGCTGATCGAGTTCACGCAGCTTGACTTGCGTCTGGTTGTCGACGGAACTCTTGCCTTGCGCGGCCGCGACGTTGGCCCTGAGCGCGGTCTCGCGTGCCTGCGCCACCTCATATTCGTTGCGATAGCTTTCGGTCAGCTGCTTCAGCTCGCCGAAAATCTGCGTCGATATGTCGGCCTTCTCCTTGGAGAGAGCCACCGCCTGCGGGTGCTCGGGGCCGAAATTCGCCTCGACGTCCTGCAGCCGCTTGGCCACTGTGAGGTAGCGGGTCTTGAGCGCCGATATGACCGAACTGCTTGGCTGGTCGCTCGATATGGCGGCATCTTTGAAGGCGTTTTCGGAGCCGCTGTCGACAATGGCCTTGTACTGCTGGTAGCGGGCGCTGGCGCGTGCGGTGTCGGCCTGCGCCACGATAAGCTGGGCGTTGAGGTCGGAAAGCTGCTTGTCGCTCATCAGCTGGCCATCGCTGTTGGCGGCCAGCCCATGTTCGGCCCTGAATTTCTCAACCGCGAGCGAAGCTGCCTGCGAACTCTGGCGCAGCTCCGTCAACCGGCCCTGCAGCCACACCGCAGCCCGCTCGGTGGCATCGAAGCTCGCATCGAGCTGATCGGCGAGATAGGCATCGGCATAGGCCTTGGTGATGGCGTTTGCCAAGGCCGGATCCGTCGCCTGATAGCCGAGCGCGATGACGTAGCTTCGGCCGACGCGTTCCGCCCGGATCTCGTTCTGCAGCTTGAGGATAGCGTAGTCGCGGCGCGACGTGGCGATCAGCGCATCGCGGGCGGCGGGGTCGAGCTTGCTGAAGTCGGCGCCACCCGGAAGGGAAGGGCTGGGGCGGACATACTGGATCACGCTGCGGATGAGGCCTATGCCTTGGGCAAGCGCCGACTGGGGCGGATTCATGAACGTGTCGTTCTGGTCGAGCTTCAGCTTGTCGACGACCACGGCGGCAAGCCGCGTCGAGGTCAGGATCTCGATCTGGCTCAGGATGGCGGAATCGGTCTGCATGGTTGTCGACGCCGCCGAGATATCGTCGACAATCTTGTTCAAGCCTTCGTCGATCAGCACGCTCGCGACCGACTGATATTTGGGCGGCGTTGTCTGCAAATAGAACAGGCCCAGGAAGAGACCGATGACGGCACACACGGCAACCACCTTGGCCTGCCGTGCGGCCATGCCAAGCAGCCGCTCGATATCGATGAAGTCTTCGCCGTCTCCTGCGTCCGAATTCGGCAATGGCATCCTCTTGTCGAGAGGAAAATTGGCATAATTCATCTTCGGTCCAATTCTAGAGCCGGTCCGTCGCAATGGGCTCTATCTCACTGTTTCAACATGATCTTTTCCGGAAACCGGGACCCACTTTCCGGGATCATGCCTTGGCTTGCAGGCGCCTCGAAGATCGGGAGCATCGCCAGAAGCGAAGCAAGCGTCGTGCCAGACGGCGAGAACCTGCCGGCCCCTCTTCGCCAGCCATCGGACCATGCTCCCGAAAGATGGGCATTATGCGGCTTCTTCCTGGCGTTCATGCGACCGGACGAACTCCTGAAGCATCTCGAAAACCGGACCCTTCATGTCATCGCGCGCCAGCGCGAAGGCGATGTTGGCCTGGATGAACCCTTCCTTGGAACCACAGTCGAACATGCGGCCGAGGAAAGGCTGGGCGAAGAACGGCTGATCCTTCGACAGACGAACCATGGCATCCGTCAACTGGATCTCGTTGCCGGCGCCGCGCTGCTGATTGCCCAGAAGAGCGAAAATCTCGGGCTGCAGGATGTAGCGGCCGTTGATGTAGAAGTTCGACGGCGCATTGGCCGGCGCCGGCTTCTCGACCATGGCCGTCACCTCGAAACCGCCACCGATCTCGGCGCCACGGCCAACGATGCCGTATTTGTTGGTCTCGCTCGGTTCGCAACGCTCGACGGCGATCACGTTGCCGCCCGTGCGCTCATAAAGCTCGACGGTTTCGGCTAGGCATCCGCGCCCGCCGAAGGACACCATGTCCGGCAGCAGCAAGGCAAAGGGCTCGTTGCCGATAACCTCGCGCGCGCACCAGACGGCATGGCCGAGGCCTTGCGGCGATTGCTGGCGGATGAAGCTGGTGGCACCGGCCACAGGCAGCATGCTTTCGAGCGCCTCCAGCTGGGTCTTCTTGCCGGTCTGCTCCAGGGTGCCGATCAATTCCGGATGCAGGTCGAAATAGTCCTCGATCACCGCCTTGTTGCGACCGGTCACGAAGACGATGTGCTCGATGCCCGCTTCGAAGGCCTCGTCCACCGCATATTGCACGACAGGCCTGTCGACCACGGGAAGCATTTCCTTCGGCATCGACTTGGTCGCCGGCAGGAACCGTGTTCCAAGCCCCGCCACCGGTATCACGGCCTTCCTGATTTTCTTCATCGCAAATTCCTTCTGAGGAGATCGACTTCAGTCCATTCACAGGCCACGAAAAATCCCTCCATGTGCCTGCATCTTCACCTCCCCGCCCCAACGGCAAATTGTGCCGCCATTCTTCGCAACCGCACGGCGATCGGCATGCCCATATGCCTGACCGCCGCCGGGTCGCTGAGCGCTGTCCGGATCGCCTTGAGCGGGGACCGCGCCTTGATGTGCTGTACCAGTGACAGAAACGATGCCGCCTTGCGCAGGCTGCGGCCGCGCCGGGCAAACGCGGCTTGCGCAGCCTCATCCATCGCATGGGTTTGAGCGAACTCGGCATCTGCCTGGCTCATCGCTTCGACGTGGTGAAGCTCGAGCACGCGCGAGATGGAGCCGCTGCGGATATGATAGGCATAGCCGATATCAGGCTCGACCACGCATTTGCCACCCCTGGCCAGGGCTTCGGCAAATAGGACGTAGTCTTCGCCGATCCTCAGCTTTTCGTCGTAGCGAAGCCGGTTTTCGTTCAGGAACTCGCGCTGGAAGATCGGCTTGAGATAGCCGAGGTTGAACTTGGATTCGAAGACAACGTTGCCGGCGATGTAGGTGGCCAGCGAAATCTCGCGCAAGCCTTCCAGATACTGCCGCGGAAACATCGCGTCCTCGATGACGCCATCTTCGCGAACGACCTGCAGATTGTCGACGGCGATCTGGGCATCCGCGCTTTCGGCACGAGCGATCATGGCCGCGAGCCGGCCGGGAAAGACCGCGTCGTCGGAATCGAGAACCGCGATCCATCTGCCTTGGGCGGCGTCGAGGCCGGCATTCCTGGCGCCGCCGGGGCCGCGGTTGCTGGCCAGGGCGACGACACGGACGATATCCCCTGGATAGGCCCGCGCCACGTCGAGCGTAGCATCGCGCGACTTGTCGTCGACGACGATGATTTCGACGCTGACACCCTTCTGGGCGATGGCGCTGGCAATCGCCCGATCAAGGGTCGCCTCGGCGTTGTAGGCGGCAATGACGAAGGAAACATCGGGGACAGAGCTGACGTCAGACTGCACGCTTGCCTCCCTCCTGTGGCGACGGCTGGCCATAGAGGCGGATTTCGCGGATGCCGACGAGGCCGCTGACGACACCGACATGCATAATGCCGCGCAGCACGCTGCGGTTCCTGCGGACCGGACTGACGACGACCGGAAGTGCCGAGGCGAAGCAATAGATGGCCTTTGCCGAGGCCAGGCCGACCTGCTTGACCAGGCCGATGCCGCTGGCGCTGCTGCCCAGGAGATGGCCATGCGTCTGGCCGACGCGGAAGCGGCGGCGGCCGAGCCAGTCGAATGCCGCCCTGGAGCGCGGCACCACTTCGTCGACCCAGGCCTCGGGCGAGAACGCGATGCGGCCGCCCGCCTTGTGCATCTGATCGAAGAATTCGGTGTCCTCGCCGCCGGTCTGGCCACGCGCCAGGCTGAAGCGGCGGCCGCGCAGGCTATCCGAGCCCATCCGCAGCAGAACATTGCAGGTGTAGCCGGTGCGGATCTCGCCGCGCACCCAGACGGGCAAGGTCGAATGGAAATCGCCGCGCCGCATCCAGTCCGGCGCATCTGGGCGATAGCGCGCCCTGACCGGGCCGAGCACGACGGCGACACCGCTTTGCTGCGCCATCACGACCAGTTCGGCGAGCCATTGATGCGTGGCCGTCTCGTCGTCATCGATGAAGGCGACGAAATCCGCTGTGCTCGCATCGAGGCAGGCATTGCGGGCGATCGAGATGTTGCGCGCCGGGGCATGCCGATAGTGGATCGGCACCGTCAATTCCCGCGACAGCGCCGCCACCAGATCACGGGCCGTCGGGGTGTCGTCATTGTCGGCGACGATAATGCGGATATCGAATCCCGCCGGCATCTCCATGGCGTCGAGCGAGCGCAGCGTGTCAGCCAGCTCCGGCCGGCGGAACGTGCAGACGCCGATGTCGATGCTGCGGTTCTTTGCCGACACCGCCATCAGGCCACTCCGCGTCGCGAGCCGAGACCGAGAAGCTGCAGCCAGAAGCCAACCGACCAGCCAAGATGCATGACCATGGCCGAGACACCGGCCAGCGCAACGTCAGCCTTGCGCTGGCGGATAGCCGCCACCAGTCCGTAGCCCAGGCACACCGACACCCACAGCAACAAAGGCACTGCCGCAATCCAATGCACGAAGGAGAAGGCCGCAAGAAGAACCACCGGGAAGACCGCCAGCGGCAGCATCTGCCGGATCTTTGGGATGACGCGGTGCTTCAGCACATTCTTGGCACGCCCGCGACCGTAGCCGAGATACTGGAAATAGAGGCCTGAGAGCGAGGCGCGCGGATAGTAGACCATCTGCGTCTTGCCACTCATCCAGATCTTGTAGCCGGCCTTGCGCAGGCGGTAATCGAGCTCGGCGTCCTCGTTGTGGCTGAACGTTTCGTCGTAGCCGCCGACGGCGCCGAACGCCGATATCCGCATCAGTGCATGATGGCCGTGATCGATCCACTGTCCCTGCGAAAGATGCCGATGCTTCGAGCCGCCGGTGCCGAGCTTGGAGTTCTGCGCCGCGGCGGCCGCCTTCTGCACGGCGCCGCTGCCGCTGGTCAGCATCGAAACGACGACCGAATCCGCTGATGTAGCCAGGGCTTCCTCGACCAGTCGGTCGCAATAATCGTCGGGATAACCGCCATGTGCATCGATGCGGATGAGATAGTCGGCACCATCGCCGAAGGTACCGACGGCGAGATTGATCGCCGCGCTTTGGATGCGCCGCTTGTTGTGGAGCAGGATAACCCGCGGGTCCCTGGCAATGACGTCCTCGACGATGGAAAGCGTGCCGTCGGTGCTGCCGCCGTCGGCGACGATGATCCGGGCGCCAAGCCGGGCGGCCGCGGGCCGCAGTTGATCGAGCAGCGCACCGATATGGGCGGCTTCATTCAGGCACGGAATAACGATCAGGTTGGATGAGGGTCTTTCGGTTTGCGTCATCAACCCCTGTCCATCTTGCCTCTGTCCATCTTGCCTCTGTCCATCCTTGGCCATCCTATGCCAATGCCTCGGCGGCAAAGGAGCCGGGCACGGCCGTCAGGCTGCGCAGCCGCTCGACAAGCGCCCGGCAATCGCTGCGATCGTAGCTCCAGGTCCTCGGATTGCGAGCCAGAACGCGCTCCTTCAGCCTGGCGAAGCGATGCTCTTCCATCTTGCCGAGCACGGCTTCGAGCGCTTCGGGCGACGCCTGCGGCAACAGCACGCCGATATCCTGCTGTTTGAGGAACCGCCCGGTCTCGGTGTTGCCCATCGAGATCGGCACCGCTCCGAAACGGCAGCCTTCGTAGAGCCGGTTGGGCAGAAGCCATTCGGAGTTCTGCCCCGCTTCGAAGAAATCGATCGCCCAGGAAAAATGGACATCGTTGTAGATCGCCGCCATGTCTTCCGGATTGCGGTAGGGCCCGAGAAACGACAGCCACGGCTCGGCTTCGACAAAGCCGTGAAAGTCACGGAATTCCGACAAAGCCGGACGTCCGCGCAGCACGATTTCAAAGCGGCCCTCCATGCGGCGGGAGAAATCGGCCAGCAGCTCGAGCGAGCGGCGGCAGCGCAGCGCACCGAACCAGCCGATCCGCCATGGCGGACCGGCCGGGCTCTCTTCAGCCTCCGGAGCGCCGGGCAAGATCGTCGCGGCCTCGAAATATTTGTTTTCGACCAGCTCGATGGGTGCCGCGACCTGGCCGAACGGCTTGAAATAATTGGCGATAAAGGCAGGAGAACTGGTCACCAGCAGCTTCACATCCCTGGCCAGAAAGCGTTCGGTGGCGCGCAGCGCCTTGCCCAGGACATCCTTGCGCAGCACAAGCCGATGAATGTCGAGGCACTCGTATACGATCGGGACCGATGCACCGAAGGCTGACCTGGCGCGGCGGGCAAGCGCCAGCATTTCCAGGTTGCGCGCGATGATGAGATCCGGTTTTGGCATGCCGCCAAGCTTCGAGCCTATCGAAACGGCTGCTTTGGCGACGGCCGCGAGGCGTTGGCCGAATCGCCCGTCACGCGTCGCGCCGAGGTCGATCGGCCGCAGTCCCTCGATATCCGCAATCGGATTCGCGGTGCGACGGAAGCCGGCCAAAGTGACCTGGGCCCCACCTGCCCTGAGCATCGTGATCCGCCGGCGCACCGCCGGGTCGGAAACGTCGTGCACAAGGTACAAGACATGCAGCATAAAAACTCGACCGCTGTTGGCCCACCCGAGGGAATGCTAGTACAGCTCTTGCTGCATCGCAACATTTTTGCTGCACGCATCGACGTTTTCTGTTGCACTGCAAAATTATTGCCGTAGTTTGTAGTCGGCGGCGGTCGTGGATTTCGGGCTCGGAAATCCACGTAAAAAATCAGGAATCCTGAATTTGGAAGCCAATGCATTCGATCCGCCAGAAGGCTCCTTGCGCAAATCGGTTGGGCGCGGCGCGGTTGTCACGGCCATGGCGCAATCGGTGCGGGTCGCGACACAGATCCTGTCCGTCATCGTGCTGTCGCGGTTATTGTCGCCACAGGATTTCGGTGTCGTGGCGATGTGCGCGCCGGTGCTTGCCTTTATCGCCCTGTTCCAGGATTTCGGCCTGACCCAGGCGACGATCCAGAAATCAGGCATCCGGCATGAGGAGGTGAACTACCTCTTCTGGATCAATGTCGCCGTCAGCGCTATCCTGGCTTGCGTGCTTGCGGGTGCGGCGCCGCTGGTTGCTGCCTTCTACGGCGAGCCGCGCGTGACGGGCCTGGTGGCTGCGTTCGGGCTGCAGATCATGGCCTATGGGCTGGGCGCCCAGCATCTGGCGCTCTTAACACGCCGCATGCAGTTCGGCCGGCTGGCCGTCATCGACGTCGCCAGCGCCATTGCCGGGCTTGCGGTGTCGATCGCCTGGACCTTTATCGATCGCTCCTATTGGGCCCTGTTTGCCGGTACGCTGACCGGTGCCGTGTTGCCGACGCTCTGCTATTGGGCGAGCTCGCGCTGGCGTCCGGGCCTGCCGCGCAAGGTCGCCGGCATCGGCGAGCTGATCAATTTCGGCGCCGGCATCACCGGCTTCAACTTCGCCAATTTCTTTGCCCGCAACCTCGACAATGTGCTGATCGGCAAATATTGGGGCGAGGCGCAACTCGGCCTCTATGACCGCGCCTACAAGCTGCTTCTGTTTCCGTTGAGCCAGATCACCAACCCGCTGTCGAAGGTGATGGTTCCGGCGCTTTCCAGGCTTAAGGACGAGCCGGATCGCTACCGCAGCGCCTATCTGCGCGTCATGCCGCTGATCCTTCTGGTGGCGCTTCCCGGCGTCGCCTTCGCCACCGCGATGTCGGATGTGCTGATCCCCTTCGTGCTCGGCGAGCAATGGCGCGCAAGCGCCTCGATTTTCCTGGCGCTCGGCTTTGCCGGGCTGCTGCAGCCGCTCAACAATCCGGCCGGGTGGCTTTTCGTCAGCCAGGGCCGCTCCGGCGATTTCATGCGCTGGGGCATCATAACGGCCGTGACGTCGGTGCTGGCTTTCATGCTCGGCCTGCCCTATGGCGCGCTGGGCGTGGCGATCGCCTATGCGATCAGCGAATATCTGCGGACGCCGTTCCTGTGGCTTTATGTCGGCAGGAGCGGGCCGCTGCAGGCGCACCATGTGCTTCGCGCGGCAACGCCGTTCGTGCTTGGCGCCCATCTGGCGCTGGCCGTGATCTGGTTCATCAAGCCCCTGCTGCCCCAGCAGCATGTCGTCGCCCTGGCCAGCGGCGCCGTGCTCTCCTACCTCATCACCATCGTCATCGCACTGGCATTCGCCTCCGGCCGCGAAGCCTTGCGCGAGGCCCTCAAGATGCTGCCGGCAAGGCTGCCTGCGGCGGCGGCGCGCGAAGCGCAATAATTTGGGCGTCTTCGACTGCTACGGACATCTCCTCCAGGACCAGGTCTGAACCATGCACTACCGATCGATCTCCGATATGAACGACGCCATCGTCAGGGGCCTGCACCGGCTGCCGCGCGATATCGACCTCGTGGTCGGTGTGCCGAGAAGCGGCGTTTTGGCAGCGACGCTGGTCAGCCTTGCCGCGAACATCCCGATGACCGATCTCGACAGCTTCCTGGAAGGGCGGATCTATACGTCTGGCGTCACCAAGCGCCGTGCCGCTCTCGACCGCAAGGTTTCCGAGATGCGCAAGGTGCTGGTGATCGACGACAGCGTCGCCGGCGGCAACGCCATGCGCGACGCACGCGCCCGCATCCAGGCTTCGGGCATCGAGGCGGAGTTCACCTTTGCCGCCGTGTTCGGCCTTGAGCCCCAGCACCAGGAAACCGACCTCGTCTTCGAAGTCGTGCCGCATCCGCGCATGTTCCAGTGGAACTTCATGCATCATAAATTCCTGGCGCAATGCTGCGTCGATATTGACGGCGTGCTGTGCCTCGATCCGACAGAGGCGGAAAACGACGACGGCCCGGCCTATGAGAAATTCCTCAGCGAAGCGCGGCCGCTCCATGTCGCGACCCACAGGATCGGCTGGCTGGTCACCAGCCGGCTGGAGAAATACCGCGCGCTCACCGAGGCATGGCTCGCCAAGCATGAGATCAAATACGACCAGTTGATCATGCTCGATCTGCCGAGCAAGGCGGAACGGCAACGGCTCGGCGCGCATGGCAGTTTCAAGGCCGACTTCTACCGCAAGTCCGATGCCATCCTGTTCATCGAGAGCGAGCACGAACAGGCGCTGAGGATCACCGAACTGTCAGGCAAGCCGGTGCTGTGCGTCGAAACGCATATGGTCAGCTTTCCCAACACGCTGTCGCTGCCGGCACTTGGTCAGGCGGCCAGGAACCTGCCGGCAAGGCTGCGGCAGATCAAGTCGCAAGAGGGCCGCAAGAGCGCTGCCAAGACCATTGCCCGCGCCCTGCTTGGCGCCCGCGGCTACGAGACGCTGAAAAGCCGGGTCAAACGCCCGGCCTGACCTGCTCAGGCGGCGCCGTTAGGGCAATTCCAGGAAAAGTGTGAACGGTTTTCCCGGGAAAAGCGCATAGCGCTTTCCCTTGGGAATTGATCAAAACAAAGAGTTAGAGGAGTTCGCCGTTTCCGTGACACGGCGAACTCCTCTAGGCCGCCTGTCGCGCGCGTTGCTGCATCGCCCTGTCCAGTATCGAGAAGAAGGTGATGAACTGGCGATCGGGATCGAGTTCCGGGCGCCCGGCGAAGCTGCGGGCGAGGCTTGAAAGCCGGTCATATTCCTGGTTGTCGTTCCACAGCCGCCTGACGGCCGCGACCCAATCGGCCAGCGGAGCATCGTAATCCAGCACCACGCCACCGGAGCCGACAGCCTCGGGCAGACCGCCGCGCCGCGAGCCGACAACCGGGATTCCGCTGCAATGGGCCTCCGAAGCGACGCGGCCCCACGCCTCTTCCCACTTGCTGGGAGCAAGCAGGATCTTCGTGCGGCCATAGACCGTCTTCATGTCGCTGGTGCGGCTCTCCAGGACGACATTGCCCAAGGGAGCGATCGTCTGTTCGATCCGCGCCCGGTGATCGTCGTCGAGCTTCCAGCTTTCGACGAACAGGAAGGGGATTTCGCGGCAGGCGCCGGCGATCCGCACCGCGAGTTCAAACCCCTTTTCCTCATAAGGGTTGATCAGCGTGACGAACTGGCCCGTCGTTGGCGTCGAGTAGTGCGCCGGGTTGATGGTGGGCGGGATTACCACCGCCTCGATGCCGAACTCCTGTCTGTAGGTACGTGCGGTGAAGTCCGAATTGGCGATGTAAAGCGCTGAATGCAATTCGCGCAGATCGCCGCCCAATTCATGGAACTCGACATTGCGGAGATAAACGACCAGAGGCACGCCCTCCGCCTGCAGCGCCTTGCCGATCGGAACCGATTTGTGACACTGGACCACGGCGACATCGGGTTTCAGCCTGTCGACGGCATAGCCCGCCGCTTCCCAGGGAAACCAGGCCCGCACCACCGGATAGCCGGGATAGCTGTCGACAACCGCCGGCTGCCGCAACAGCTTCATCTTGGCGCGCGCCTTGAAGCCGAAGACACCGTCACCGAACAGGGCGGCGAGCACAGCGGCTTCATGACCGTGCTCGATCAGCTGTTCGGCCAGATGATGCGTGCTCGACTGAACGCCGCCACTGAACTCGGGCGGGTAGCCGTTGCCGCCTGCAAAGAGAACTTTCATGATCGGGCTCCTTGTCGCATCTCGTATTCCTTGCTCGGAGACAACAGGCAAAGTCCGCCGCCTCTCTTTTCGACGTCAGGCAAGTTTCGGCGGCTCCAGATTGGCGAAGGGATTGGTACAGGATTGCCAGCCGGTAAATCGGATCGGGTCGTTGGGCGAACTGCGCCAGGCGTAGTCCGTCAGCATATGGAATTCGGCGACGACCCAGCGGTCGAAATGCAGCAGATCTTCCCGCTTCCGCTGGGGCAGCAAGCGGCGCGCGGCCCCCAGTTTGAGCTCCTCCACCAAGGTGACGGCGTCACTCAGTTTTTCGCTCGGAAAGTTCCATGGATTCCTGTCGCGGAACGCCAGCACGAACTGCTGCAGATGCTCTATGCGGATGTTCAACTTGCCAAGGTATTTTTCCAGCGTGACGCGCACCAGATCCTCGTCCGAGAACGAGGAAACGGCGGCGTAGGCGACCCCTGTCGAAACCACTCCGCCAGCCATGACGGCCAGGGCCGAGCGTCTGGAAATCTCGATCATGCGATACCTCCTTTCACGCGATCCGGCTCGCCGCCCGCAAGGACAGCGCTGCCGCGGTCAGGCTCGGGTTGGCGCAGGAGCAGCTCGGATAGGTGCTGGTGCCGACGACGACCAGATTTCTGAGCTGGTGGTGGATCATGCCGCTGTCGATGACCGAATCGGCTGGGCCCGTACCCATCCTCAGCGTGCCCTGGACGTGCGATTCGGTCGGCCGGATGCCGCGATCGAAGAGCTTTTCGACCGGCAGCGGCGCCAGAAGGCCAGGCAATTTCTCCAGAGCGCGCGCCATGCCCTTCACCGCATAGTCCGATGGCGCCTTGAAGCTGACGAAGGCATTCTCATCCTCGTCCAGCGTGACGAAGTTCTCGGGATCGAGCAAGTCCTCGGTGACCACGACAAGCGGCAGCGCCTGGCGTAGCCGCCCTTTTTCGGCACGCAGTCCGTGCTGCCAGCGGTTCTCGAAATAGACCAGTGCCGCCGCATGCTCCGATCGGTGAGGACCATCATAGAGGCCGAAATTCAGGCCTGTTGTGATGGTGCTGCCGTCGAAATTGTCGACGCCGTCGAGATAGACCTCGAAATTCCAGCCGTAGGATTCGTGCAGGCCGCTGCCGACAAATTCGCCGCCCAGGCCGGATCGCAGCATGATCGCCGCGCTCTGGATGGCATTGGCGCCGAGAATGAAGAGATCGCCGCTGACCTGGTATTCCTTGCCGTCATGGCTGAACGTGACCGAACGGACAGCGCCGCCGACGTGATCGAGCCGGCGCACTTCCGCACCGAGGCAGACCGAAACGTCGGGATGCTCGAAGACGTGCATCAAGCCGTTGTTGACGGTGAATTTGGCGTCGACCGGACACAGCCAGCAACGCAGATTGGCACAGCACGAGGTGCGTTGCGATGTCGGCAGCCGCGCCCGCGCGGTTGGCATGACGAAGTGCTGGCCGGGCTGCGCCGCCTTCATCATCCTGTCCGGTGTCGACATGCGATGCGGCGGTTGCGGAAACGGCTTCGAGCGGGGCAGCATCGCCGCCATGTCGGGATCGCCGGAGATCGACATGATGTCTTCCGCGTCGCAATAGAACGGCTCGACGTCGTCATAGCTGATCGGCCAGTCATTGCCGATGCCGTAGGTGCTTTTCAGCCGGAAATCATTGGGATGAAATCTTGGCGTCTGCGCGAACCAGCAGTTCGTCCCGCCACCCAGTCCGATCGTGTAGTTCCACGGCTTGTTGGAATTGGTCTTGTAGGTCGTCTCGTCTTCGATGTCGGTGTTGACGTTCTGCTCGAGCTGCCATTCATGGGTGTTGTGGCGTCCCCACTCCAGCACCAGAATGCGCGCCTTTCGGCGCTTGGCGAACTCATGCAGGAAGAAGGCCGAACCGAAGCCGGAGCCGATCGCAACGAGATCGAAATGGTCCTTGGTGATTTGCCCCGGCTTTACGTCCAGCACCATCGGCTACAACTCCACACAGAAATACGCGCTCAGTCCCAGCGCCCGCAGGCCATGTGCGGACCGGTCTTGCATCCGTCTGCCAGGACCTGGTCTCATGCCGCCATTCTGCCGATCGAGTGATATTCGATGCCGTGGCGGGCGATGACCTTGGGGTCATAGAGGTTGCGGCCGTCGAAGATGACCGGCGTAATCAGCGCATCCTTTACCGCATCGAAGGAGGGCGCACGGAAGCTCTTCCATTCCGTGGCGATCAGCAGCGCATCGGCGCCGCGCAGCGCCGCCTCCTTGGTGCCGCACAGAAGCAGGTCGTCGCGCAGCCCGTAGATGGACTGGCATTCCTGCATCGCCTCGGGATCATAGGCCTGCACATTGGCGCCGGCCTTCCAGAGCGCTTCCATCAGGACGCGCGCCGGCGCCTCACGCATGTCGTCGGTGTTGGGCTTGAAGGCCAGGCCCCAGAGCGCAAAGGTCTTGCCTTTGAGGTTGCCCTTGAAATAGCGGTCCACCTTGTCGAAGAGAACCGATTTCTGTGCGTTGTTGCGCTCCTCGACGGCGCGCAGCAGCTTGGCGTCGAACTTGACGCCTTCGGCGGTCTTGATCAGCGCCCGCACGTCCTTGGGGAAGCACGAGCCGCCATAACCCAGACCCGGATAGATGAAATGGTAGCCGATGCGGGGATCGCTGCCGATGCCCTTGCGGACCTCCTCGATGTCGGCGCCGAGCTGTTCGGCCAAATTGGCCATCTCGTTCATGAAGCTGATCTTGGTCGCCAGCATGCAGTTGGCGGCATATTTGGTGAATTCGGCGCTGCGCACGTCCATCACGATCATCTTCTCGTGGTTGCGGTTGAACGGCGCGTAGAGTTCGCGCATCACAGCCTCGGTGTCCTCGCTGTCGGTGCCGACGATGATGCGGTCCGGCTTCATGCAGTCGGCGACCGCGGACCCCTCCTTGAGGAACTCGGGATTCGAAGCGACATCGAAAGCCAGGTCCTCGCGGCCTCTTTTCTTCAACGTGTCGGCGATCCTAGCTTTCACCTTTTCGCAGGTGCCGACCGGCACCGTAGACTTGCCGACGACGATCTTGGGTTTGTCCATTTCGCGGCCGATGGTCTCGGCGACGGCCAGCACATATTTGAGGTCGGCCGAGCCGTCCTCGCCCGGCGGCGTGCCGACCGCGATCATCTGGATCTCGCCATGCCTGACCGCGGCGGCGGCATCGGTGGTGAACTTGATGCGGCCGGCAGCATGGTTTTCCTTAACGAGGTTTTCCAAACCGGGTTCGAAAATGGGAACCAGGCCCTGGTTGAGCCGCTCGACCTTGGCGGCGTCGATGTCGACGCACACGACCTGGTGCCCGACTTCGGCAAGGACCGCAGCCTGCACGAGGCCGACATAGCCAATTCCAAACACCGTCAAATTCATTCGGTTTCATTCCCATGCAAGGCAGCGGACCGTTTTCGGTCCCGCCGGTTCAAATCGACTTTCCCAACTACTTTACACTGCATGCCAGCGATTCCGGAAATTGACAGGGTTCGCCGAGCGCCGTGAAGGCAACCCGCTCGATCTGCAGGGAAAGCTTGCGGCCCGGATCCGCGAACGCTCCCATCCAACCCTTCATCGTATCGCTGCCCCAAAAGCTGAAGAATATCTTCTGTGCATGGCTGGGCAGCTTCGCCGGGTCGGTAATCGTGTTTACCAGCTGGCCGTTGACGTACCATCGCAAGCTGTCCTTCTGCCAGACGAAGGCGTAGTCGTTGAAGGCGTTCTCCGTGCCGCCCGGCACGTCGACGAGCTTCTCGTTCTTGCCCTTGCCCGCGATATAGGCATTGACCTGCACCTTGGAGGTGTCCTTGGTCAGGACCTCGAAGTCGATCTCGTCCCAGGGCTGCTTGTCGCTGGGACCGATATAGGTGAAGAACGCCGCGTTGAGGCCGGAGCCGGTATCGGTCTTCAGCCGTGCCTCATAGGTGCCGTAGCCGAAGCGCTGCTTGGTCTGGATCTCGCCGCAGACGTAGTCGCGATCCTTCAGCGTCTGCTTTTCGAAGCCGAGCGACAGCACATTATTCGACAGTTCGACCATGCCTTTCGACCAGGTGCAATTCTGATGGCTGCCGTTGTTCCAGCCGTCGGAAACATACCAGCGCGCACGATCGAAGCTTTTGAAATCATCGACGAAGGACGGCGATGTCGGAATGTCCTGGGCGTAGGAAGGGGTTGCCAGGAAACCAGCGAGAGCAGCCAGCAGCAAGGCACCGAGCGACCCCAGCCGCCGCCGGGCGGCTTGCCCGGCCCGATATGAGAGAGACGGTGCGTCAATTGCTGTCGTAGGTTTCGGATTCGAATTCATACCAAACTCACCTTTGCGCTGTGTGTCCCCAACCCAAAGTCGACGTTCGAACCGCTCCTGAACGGGCCAACCTTGACCTCCCTTGTGACCCTCTCGATTGCTTCCCGCCCTGCATCAAATCTGTTGCAACAGTTCCGAGCCTTCACGTTCAACCTCTGCCTGCGCCTGCCGGCCAGGCGAATTCCGCCGAGGTGGCCGAATCGGCATTCTCGTCGAAGACCATATCCAGCGAATGACGGAGCTCTTTCATCATGCCGTCCTGGCGCGACAGCGCCGCGATGCGGCGTTCGCAATTCAGGATCGACTGTGTCAGTGCGCTGACTTCCGAAGACCGCTTGTCGGAAGCTGAGCCGTTTTCCATGGCTTCGACCAGGAAGGCGGCGTTGGTCGACGTTGTCCGGTAGCGATTCTCAAGCCCGGTTCTCTCGGCCTCGATCTCGGCCGCAATCTGCTCGAACAGCTTTGCCAGACGATCAAGACGTGAAACATCGGCCTGCCGGTCGCGGGCCGGATCCCTTGATCTGAAACCGAATATCGAGGCCATGGACTCAGTTCCTGTCATCGCCGGCTTGTGGGCCGGGCTTCTGGCCGATCCCCGCAGCCGGGGCTCAAAAACTCGTGTTGCGTTGTCCTGCTCCGGAGAGACATCAGACCAATCCGATCGGGGGCCAGTTCGGCTGGTCGTCCACTATGCTGCACCGCAACATAGACTGCCATCGTCGGAGCCGCGAGGCAACCACCCAATTCGTAAACTCATAAATCCGGCCGAAATGGTTTCCGTGATGACGTGCCGCGAGGACAAATTGCAAGCACCGGGGTCCGCTCTCAGCGTTCCTTGCCCATGCTGGTTCCGGCCATCAGAAAACGCCGCGGCGGGACATGTTTTTGGCTGGACATAAGGCCGACGCGACGAAACAGCGCCTCGAGCTTGTCGGAAGCCACGCCCTGGACGATGGGGACGAGGTTGGACAGGCTGGCGAAAGCGTAAGCCGCAGCCGATGCCAGCCCCCGCTCAGCCTTGACGTCAAGGAAATTGCGCAGCCGATATTTGTCGCGCACGTGCCGTTCATGCCGCCTTAGCACCGCCTTCGAGCCTTCTGGCAGACTGTCTATCGCCAGCAGCGCCAGATCCGCATCGGCCAAACGCTTCAGGTCCTGGGTCTTGTGGCGGCCGCTCAGAGAATCGGCGCGGACGACGGCGCCGTAGCCGCAGGAGCGAATGACCTTGAACCGTGCCCCGCATGCGACCGCGCGGGCGTAGAGTTCATAGTCCTCGCCCAGCCGCAGGCTCTCGTCGTAGCTCAACCCGTGGCGGTCGAGGAAGGCACGGCTGATCACCGGCTTCAAAAAGCCCAGTTCGCCCCTCTGCACGCGGCGCCTGGAGATGTTGCCTTCGACGAAGCGCTCGAAATCGAGGAATTCCGGATCGGCGGCAAATTGCGGCGCGACGATTTTCGTCGCGTCGCCCGTCGCATCATCCCTGATCAGCATGATGTTGTCGGCTGCGAAATCCCAATCGGCGCCGGCAAACAGGTTGCGAAACCGGCCTTCGAGGAAGAAATCGTCGGCATCAAGAATGCTGATGAACGGCGATTTCGAGCCGGCGATGGCTGCGTTGCGGGCAAAGGAGGGGCCGCGATTGACATCGAGGCGCATCACGGAGAGCCGCCCGCTGCCATCATCGGCGGATCGTGCGACATCGGCGGTGTGGTCGGTGGAGGCATCATCGACAACGACGACCTCCGCCACTTCCGGTTCGCGCAACGCGGATGCGATGGCGACGGCGATTGTCGCTGCGGCGTTTTTTGCCGCGATGATCACGCAGACCTCGGATTTCGTCATCGACATGGATTTGCCTCTCGTACAGGTAATATCGATTTGCCCTCGCCCCGTACTCCTTCGATG
The DNA here is from genome assembly GCF_040321855.1 of Mesorhizobium sp. M0227. Taxonomy (NCBI): domain Bacteria; kingdom Pseudomonadati; phylum Pseudomonadota; class Alphaproteobacteria; order Hyphomicrobiales; family Phyllobacteriaceae; genus Mesorhizobium; species Mesorhizobium sp. M0227. The sequence continues at coordinate 63,235 of NZ_JAMYSJ010000007.1, forward strand.
CCCTACAGAATTGCCATCAGCACCCGATTTGCCTTCATTCAGCGACTCCCCGGCCGCTCGAAGATACGGCGGCTGATATCGGCGGACGCCGCCCAGCCGGCTTCGGCCAGATAGCGGACCGGCGCGCGGCCGCACAGTTCCCACAGCACCGTTCGCCGCTGTGGCCACCGCAGCGACGGCAGCCACGGCGCGATGACCATGCTGAGCAGATCCTCATTGCCGATGCGCGACAGGATCCTGGTCGCGCGCTGCGACAGCAGCGTGCCAGCACCGCCGAGTAGCACATCGGCGGCGCGCAGGCCAAGCAGCAGCGTGTCGTCCAAACCTTGCACGGTTGCGGCATCGAGCAAACGCTGCTGATCCGCCTCGTCGAGTCGGCCGGCGCTGGCGCTGATATCACAGACGTAGCCCGCGCAAGGTTCCCGGTTGAAAAGTGCCTTGGCAACGCTGATGCAGGACAAAAGCAAAGTATCGGCAACCGAGGTGAACGGCACCGTCGCACCGGCGATTTCGACCTGTCGTTTGCGCCGCAGGAACCCGTCCGCGTCGCGCGGGCTTGGCGAGCCGGGCTGCTGGAGGCGGTAGTGGAGATCTACCGTGGACGACCTCGGCCCGTCGTCCCGGGTCATGTGCTGTTCGCCGAGGAAGCGGACCCACCAGACGGAGTTCGACTTGCCTGATACCTCATAACCGATCTTGCGAAGGGCATCACGCGCCCTGACAAATCCGAGCGGCGAAACCAGAATGTCGACATCGCCGGACGGCTTCATGAAGTGGTCGTCGTAGAGAAGCTGCTGCTGGAACGGACCCTTCAGAAAAACAAAATCGATCTCGCTGGCGCGCAGCACATCATGGACCGCCATGGAATCCATGATGCAGGACGCGTTCATCGAAACCGTTCTCCTGCGGTAGGTGTCGAGCCATCGGAAAAGCTCAGGCGGCCTCTCAAGCGCGGGTGCGCGCGAAAGGGCCTTGAGGACAAAGGTGGCGACCTTGTTCAGCCTGGCGATGTCGGCAATTTTGGCACCGTCCAGATCACGCATCGAAATGTCGCCCGCGCCGGCGTGCGGCCCGGCAAAATAGAATCGCAGGCAGGCCTGCACGTAGGCCACCTCGTCGGCACAGCCGGCGGCGCGCAATCGTTCGTATGAGCCGTCAGGCAATGCCATTTAGCGCACAATCTCCAAAGAAAGCGGTTTGCGCGAGACACTTATGCTGCATGTGCGAAGCAAACATCACCAAAAACCTCGGTGCCGTAAAGCCTTTCCTTTTGCAGTGCGAATTTTTGCAACCGAGCGCCTATCGAGATCGCGTCGGAAAGAAGTGAGAACCGCGGCTGAAATGTCCTTGTCAGGTCTTTTGCCGATCCCCGGCCGAATTTTCCAAACAGAAAATTCTTTCCATTAGCGACGCCTAAAAATAGGCACAAAGCAAACGACTTATGCAAGCAAAATCACATGCTTAAAGAATCAGCGCGGGCGCTGCCATCGTGCCCAAGGAATCGGCTAAAAAGTGACAAGTTTTAGGCATGGCCGCTCATGTCCTGACGCCAGCAACGTAATTGATTAACGGAAGGTAAAACAGTCTTGACTCATAAATGCTGCCGTGCAGCTATTGCATTGCAGCATAAAAGTGCTGACGGCACTCGACAGGCCGTTTCCAGTCCTAAATCGGAGAGTAAAATGGAACAGAATGTTGAAAAGCATGAATACGAGACACCAAGCCTGACGGTTCATGGTTCGATTGAGACCATCACCCAGGGTGGCGGCGGCAACACGGCGATCGACGCATCGTTCCCCGCGCACACGCCGATCGGCGACCTGACGTTCTCCTGAGACTTATAGCCGTTTCCAGAGTGACATTTCGGGACTCTGGATTCAAAAGCAGACGTAAGAGGGTCGGGGGGCCAGCCTCCCGACTTCTCCTGCGCCAACCGGAGATGTCGAAGCGTTTTGTCAGTGAGGTGCGGGGATGAACTGGAAGCAATCCGACCATGATCTGGCCGACCACGATAGCGTGAGTGCGACCAAGGATGCCGTGGCTTGCGAGTTCGGCGATGGCTTGGCTCTGCTCAATCTCAAATCCAATGTCTACTACAGCCTGAATGGCGTCGGCGCCTTCATCTGGGATTTGATCCAGGAGCCCCGGTCGCTCGGGGACATCCGCAGCGCCGTTCTTGCGCGCTATAATGTCGACCCGGTGCGCTGCCAGGCCGATGTCGACGCATTGCTGAAGGGCCTGGCCGAAAATGGGCTTGCGAGACGGCATCATGAGGCACTTGTCTAAGCCGACCCAGCACAAGGCGCTGGTTTGGCAGGCCATAGTTTCGCGGGCCCTGGTTTCGCGGGCCCTGGTTTCGCGGGCCCTGGTTTCGCGGGCCCTGGTTTCGCGGGCAACGGCTTTACGGCAGGAACCCGCGAGGGAAACAGGCCTCAAGCAGTCGAAGCGCGGCGGAAGCCGGCACGGGCTGGTCAGGATTTTCTCCCTGAGCGGCTCGGAAATGATCTTCCTTGGCCATTGCCTGCTGGTGGTGGCGACAGTTCGGCTGGGGCTGACCCTGCTGTCCTACAATCGTGTACGCAGCCTGGTGACGCGGCTCGACGCGCGGCAGTGCGCCTCGATGGGCGAACTGCGGCGTGTCGCCTGGGGTGTTGCCGCCGCGGCCCGTTTCGTCCCTTACGCTACGTGCCTGACCCAAGCGCTCTCCGGCCAGTATATTCTCGCCCGCCAAGGCAATGAATCGACGATACGCATCGGCATCGAACGTGGTACGGGCGAGCAGTTGAAAGCACATGCCTGGCTGGTCAGCGACAACCATATCGTGCTTGGCGGATCGATCGACGGCTTCGCCCATCTCGTCGACCACGGCAGCCGATGAGCGGCGTCGCCGGAATCCTGCTGCGCGGAGCACACGCACCAGCGGTCGCGGCGGCAGACATTCAGCAAATGCTGGCGCGCATGCGCCATCGCGGTCCCGACGGCGGTTCATGGTGGCTGGACACCAGCATCGCCCTTGGCCACGCCTGGCTCAACACATCGGATGAGGTCGGTCCAGGCCCTTTGACGATGGCTGGCGGCCGGCTCGCCATCACCGCCGATTGCCGGCTGGACAACCGTGACGAGTTGCTGGCCAGGCTCGGTATCCGCGACCAGTCGGTGGCCGACGCGATCGTGCTGATGCGGGCCTATCTACGCTGGGGCGAAGCTTGTCCGGAGCATCTGCAAGGCGATTTCGCGTTCGCCATCTGGGATGACGAGCGGCAATCGCTGTTTTGCGCGCGCGATCATTTTGGCGTCAAGCCGTTCTACTACCACGCGGCGGACCAGCGTTTTGCCTTTGCGTCCGAGATCGGGCCGATCCTGGAGGTCGAAGGTATCCGCGCACGTGTCAGCGAGCGCCAGATCTCCGGCTTCCTGGCCGGGCTTCCCGACGACCCGCAGTCGACCCCCTACAGCGATATATTCAGCCTGCCGGCCCGCCACAGCGTAACCGTCACCGCGCAACAGGTGGTGCTGCGCCGATACTGGCAGATCGAGCCGTCGGCGCGGCCCTTGCGGTCGGATGCATCGGAGGAATTCGCCCATCTGTTCTCGCAATCGGTGCGCAACCGCATGCGAGGGACCTCGGCAGTCGGCGCAATGCTGAGCGGCGGCCTCGATTCCTCATCTATCGCCTGTGTCGCCGGCCTGCAGAATGCCGCTGCGCGCAGGCCGAAGCTGCCGACCTTCTCGCTGATTTTCGAGAGGGGCTCGCCGATGGACGAGCGGCCCTTCATCGATGCCGTTCTCGACCAGCAGAAGGTCGACGCGACGCTGATCCCGGTCGGCAACTATGCCCCATTCGCCGAATTCGAACGCGTGCTGGAAGAACAGGAAGGAACGTTCCTGGCGCCGGGCCTGACGCTCACCCGCGGTATCTACCGGACTGCCGGCGCCAAGGGCATCAAGGTGCTGCTGGACGGCCATGGCGGCGACGAGGTCGTTTCCCAAGGCCATGGTCACCTGCACGAGCTTGCGAATGGCGGCCGATGGATGGATCTGTGGCGCGAGGTCCGCAGCGCCTCCAATACCTATGGCGACAGCACGCTTGGCCTTTATCTCCAGTTCCTGACCCTCTACGGGCCGGCCTGGCGCATCGCCAAGCTGAGGCATCTGGCCAACCGTGCCCTGAACAGGATCCGCAAGCCCGCGCACGTGCAGCGCGCACGAAGCTGGCGCGACCTGATCAATCCGGACCTTGCCAAGCGCACCGAGCTTGTCGACCGGTTTCACCGGGCCGGCTATATGCCGCCCGGCGTTCAGGCCAGCGACGCCTTGAGCCATCGCTGGATCCTGTCGAACGGCTATGTCCCGCATGCTTTCGAGGTTCTCGACAAGGCCGCCGCCAATTTCGGCGTCGAGCCGCGATACCCATTCTGGGATAAGCCGCTGGTCGAGTTCTGCCTGGCGTTGCCGGGCGAGGAGAAGCTGAGCCACGGCTTTGGTCGCTATGTGCTGCGTCGCGCCATGCAAGGCGTATTGCCGGAGGCGGTGCAGTGGCGGCGCGACAAGATCGACTTCACCGCCAATCTCGTCAACGGCATGCTGCGCAACCATCGCGACCTCCTGGAACAGCTGCTGGTCTCGGATGCGAACCGCATCGCGCCTTATGTCAATCTGCCGCAAGTGAGTGCTGCCTATGCGCGACTGCTGCGCCAGCCCGATCAGGCAGCCCCCCTGGATGTCCAGTATGTCTGGCGCTCGGCCTCGCTGTCGCTCTGGCTGCGGCAACTCCAGCACGGCGGGAGCCCCACGTGATGCCGCGCAACGAGCCGCTCGCTCTATACAATGATGATGCCTGTTCACATGGCCGGGCCATGCGAAAACGCCGCTTCTACCGCGCCTATGGTCTGACCATCGCGTCGGAGGTGATGTTGCCCGAACTGCAGCCGGCGCCGCCGGGGGCGGCGGATCTCGTGATCGCTGTCGGCGCGATCGACCTGCCAAAGCCGGCGCTCGAAGCCGCGGCCGACTTTCGCTTCGAGCCGGACCGGCAATATCTGGCTTGGCATGCCGTGGGCGCGTTCCTGATCACCGATTTCAGCCGTATCGACATAGAACCGGCGCCCGGCGTCGACGATGCGCTGCTCGCGTTTCCGCTGCTCGGTCCGGTCATGGCGCTGCTCTTGCACCGGCGCGGCCTGCTTGTCCTGCATGCCAGTGCCATCGCCGCCGCCGGCACGAGCGCCATCTTCATGGGTGACAAGGGAGCCGGCAAGTCGACGACGGCAAGCGCGATGATCCGGGCCGGGCATCGACTGCTTACCGATGACGTGGTGGCGCTGGACCTTGCCAATCCGAGTGAGCCAATGACCGTTCCGGGCTTTCCGCAGATCAAGCTGGCGGCCGACGCCGCTGCGGCGATCTCGCTCGGGGAAGCGGAAGTGCGGCCGCAAGTGCATCCGGCGATCGACAAAATGCAGCATCGCCTGAACGGTGACTTTTCAGGCGACAAGGTGCCGGCGACCAGGATCTATGTCCTCGAGCGCGGCGAAAGGGCTGACATCACGCCCTTGCCCGCCATTGCCGCCCTGCCGGCCATCATCAAATTCTCCTATGTGACGCGCTTCGGCCGTGCGGCGCTGCCCGACGACTTCGCGGCGGCGCATCTTCAGCAATGTTCATGGATTGCTAACCATATCGGCGTGTACCGGCTGGAAGTCCCGACGGGCCTGGACAGGATCGGCGAAGCCGTGGAGCTGATCGAAAAGGATCTGTCGGCTGGCAGCCGGCGGCCGTGAGCACAACCATGTCGAAGCCAATCCTTCGCCTGTCGCTGTTTCGAGAAATTGCCGCATTCGGCGCCGCCATTGCCCGGATCGGCGGCCGGCGAACATGGACGGCGCTGTTCTTCCTCATCCTCGGCAGCCTGACCGAGGGCATCTCCATCCTGCTGCTCATCCCGCTGCTGCATCTGGTCGGACGCGCCGACCAGGATTTCGCTGTTCGGCTGCCCAACAATGATTTCGTGCGCTGGCTGGTGCCTGACGGCACGCTGCAGCTGACGACCGTGCTTTGCGCGCTGGTCGGGCTTGTTGCAGCGCAGGCGGCGTTCAATCGCTTCAAGTCGGTCTACATGGCCAAATTGCTGTTCGATTTCGTCAACCGCGTTCGCATGAACCTGTTCGAAAGCATCGGCAAGGCGCGCTGGGGCGTTTTTACCCACATGCGCAGTTCCGATCTCGATCATGCCCTGACCGGCGACATCGACCGCGTCCAGGGCGCGGCGTTCTCACTGCTGATGCTGGTGCAGATCGCCGTTCTTCTGGCTGGCTATCTCCTGGTTTCCATGTTCATCTCGCCGGTCATGACGCTGTTTGCCGTCGTCATCGGCATGCTGATGTTCGTGGCGCTGCGGCCCTTCCGGGCACGGGCCACTGCCTTCGGCCGTGTGCTGACCGCCAATCGCCAGGATCAGTACCGGACGGTCTCGGAATTTCTCGGCGGCATCAAGGTGGCCAAGAGCCTGAATGTCGAGGACAGCTATTTCGCGCAGCTGCGGTCGACGCTTGAAAGGATGAAGGCCGACAACATCGACTATGTGCGCAACAGCACCATCGGCACCGCGGTATTCCAGGTGGCGAGCGTGGTGGGCCTGAGCCTGTTCATCTATGTGGCTTTGGTCCGCTTCAACCTGTCGCTGGCCGAGATCGTCGTCCTGCTCCTGGTCTTCATGCGCATCGCGCCGCGCTTCATGGACATGCAGACGCAAGCCCAGCAAGTGCTGATCAACCTGCCCGCCTTTACGGCAATGCGCAGCCTGCAGGCACGTTTCGACGCCGAACGCGAACCAGGCCATACCGAGTTCGCCGACGCCGGGACACTCTCCCTCAATACGGGATTGAATATTCGCGGTGTCTCCTTCGCCTACGGAGATGCTGGCGCCAAGATGGTGGTGAGCGGCATCACCTTCGGCCTGCCGGCCGGCAAGGTCACCGCCCTGATCGGCCCGTCCGGATCGGGCAAGAGCACGATCGCCGATATGCTGCTTGGCCTGCTGGAGCCTACCACCGGCATGATGCTTGTCGACGGCGTCGAGATCGATGCCAGCAATCGCCGTCGCTGGCGCGACCAGGTGGCCTATGTGCCGCAGGACGTGTTCCTCCTGCACGACACGATCGCGGCGAACCTGCGCCTTGCCGCGCCACGGGCCAGCGATGGCGACCTGTGGGCCGCGCTGCATCAGGCGCACGCCGGCGAGTTTGTCGAACGGCTCGACCTCAGGCTCGAGACGGTGGTCGGCGATCGCGGCGTGCGGCTTTCGGGCGGCGAACGCCAGCGCATCGCGCTCGCACGCGCGCTGCTGCGCAAGCCGTCGCTGCTCATCCTGGACGAGGCGACCAGCGCGCTCGACTGGCAGAACCAGTCGCTGATCGTCAGGTCGATCGACGAATTGCGCGGCACGATGACGATCCTGACCATCGCGCACCGGCCGTCGATGATCGCCTTCGCCGACTGGGTGGTGGCGATGGAAAACGGCCGTATCGTCGAGGTCGGCCAATATCAGCGGCTGAAGGAAAAAACCGGCAGCCGGTTGTCGAGGATGCTGTCGGGGGAACAGTCAGAGAGCGAACCCGCCGATGTCGCGTGAGCCGGCGACCAAGACGCGCCGAAACGGATTCACGCGGCGCCTGGTCTCTTGTTTCGAAGCATGCCTCCAAACCGGGGGCAGGTTTGAGCAATCTGCATCAATGCAGGCCGCGCCTGGCACCGCCCAGCTTCTCGCTTTCGGCGACCTCTGGTGCGTTCAGTTTGCGCTCGGCGTCACGGGCTATGTCGGCAGGCGTCGGAGCGCTCCTGGCGATCATGGTGTAGATGAGCACGAAATAGCCGGCCTGAATGATCACGGCGCAGATGATGACGCGCACCAATATCGTGCCTATCGACGCACCGCCCAGCCAGGACCAGCCGACGACGATCGCCAGAGCGAAAATCATCCCGAGGATGAATTTTGGAAGTGCCATGCCCAACAGCCCATAAACCGGCTCGGGTATTTATCACGATTGCCCCACCCGAGCGCCGTCCCTTGTCATGTGGGCTTGTTAAGGTCGCCCACTCTCGACCGGTTGCTTCCGGCCTTTTCCACCTGTCGTCACCGTGACAGGTATAATTTGCAATTCTATTAAGGCGAGCAATAGGCGGCAAGGGCAACTTCGGATATTTTTGATCGAGCTTTTGCGATCGACTCTGCCATGCTGCAATGCACGCGACGGGAGCTAAGCCGATCTGCTCTCCTCGGCATTTTCAGTAAGATAGACAATATTAAGTAGTATTTTATACGGTTTTCACCATGCATTAGGGCAGGATAAAGCACTAGTTTGCAGCTTGCCTTGACAGATAGGTAGGTCTGCCTAAAAACGGCCCCACAAAGGCCCCTATTTTTTCGGCCGTGCCCATTTATTGTCACAAATGTGCTAAATACGCCGAAATTTGTGCATGACAAGCTTATTATTTAGTCAATTCATGACGTGACTATTTCAATGGGGTGGTAAATTGTGTGTTGCGCTGCAACATTTTTTTGGTATCGTGCGCTGAACCATTCGTTCAACGCATGGAGTTTACGGCATGAGGGACGTTGCCAAGTCGGCCACGGCGAGCTTTTCGCAGGCTGACATCGATTTTCCGCCACCGATCGGCGGCTTGCTCAAACGCAGCTTCGATATCGCCGGTTCACTGATTGGATTGATCGCACTCAGCCCGCTGTTTGTCATGATAGCGCTGCTGGTCAAGTTTTCCGACGGCGGCTCGATTTTCTACGGTCACAGGCGAATTGGACGCGGCGGGCGGATTTTTCCTTGCCTGAAGTTCCGCACCATGGTTCCGGACGGCGACAGGGTATTGGCAACCTATCTCGCCACCAACCCGGACGCCAACGCGGAATGGATCGCCACCCGCAAGCTGAAGAACGATCCGCGCGTTACCCGTGTCGGAGCAGTGCTGAGGAAACTCAGCCTAGACGAGCTGCCGCAGATCATCAACATCCTGCAGGGCGACATGAGCCTTGTCGGCCCTCGTCCGGTCGTGCGCGACGAGCTGGAGATCTATGGCACGTCCGCCGTTTATTATCTGAAATCCCGCCCGGGCCTGACTGGCCTGTGGCAAGTCAGCGGCCGCAACGATGTGTCCTATGACAGCCGCGTCGCCTTCGATCGCCACTATGTCGAGAACTGGTCGCTGTTCGAGGACGTTCGCATCATCATCAAGACCGTCCCGGCCGTCTGGATGTCGCGCGGTTCTTACTGACCGGCCGGTGGCCAGTGCCAAACATTGGCATCGGCCATTCGACGCAAGCTCATCGGGCGATGGGGCTATAGCGGATCGGAACGTTGAGTTGAAAACAGATTTGTTCGAAGCCTTTCGCAGCGGCCCGGATTCCGGCCGGCTGCGGCGGGCGCGTTTGCTGGCCACATGCCTTGCCATGGCGCTCGTCGTCCCGCATATCGCCGCCGCCGGCGACTATCGCCTCGGCTCGCAAGACAAGCTCACCATCCGCGTCGCCGAATGGCAGACCGTCGAAGGCACATTTCGTGACTGGTCGGCGGTGAATGGCGAGTACACGGTCGGTCCATCCGGTACGCTGTCGGTGCCGTTCGCCGGCGAGTTGCCGGCATCCGGCAAGACCACGTCCGAAATCGCGGCGGCGATTGGCGAGGCTTTGCAGAAAAAGCTCGCTTTGTCAGACCGACCGGAAGCCTCGGTCGAGATGGCGCAGTTCAGGCCATTCTACATTTCGGGCGAAGTCCAGAACCCAGGTCAATTTCCTTATGTCCCAGACCTGACGGTGTTGAAGGCGATCAGCGTCGCGGGCGGCATCAGGCGCAACGCCGATTACGGCCCCCAGCTCGGCAAGGACCTTGTCACCGCCAAGGGCATGTTCGACATCTCCGACGACCAGCGCATTCGACTGATCGTCAGGCGCGCCCGCATCGATGCGGACATGGCCGGCAAGGCGAGTTTCGACGTGCCTAAGGAAGTCGAGGGCGATCCAAGGCTGCCAGCCATCGTCGCGGACGAGATGACGATCCTGACGGCCGACCAAAAGGCGCTGAAGCTGAAACTCGAGGCGCTCGACGATCTGAAAGGTGTCTTGGAGTCCGAGATCGAATCGCTGCAGAAGAAGATCGTCAATCAGCAGCAGCAGGTCGACCTGGCGCAGCAGCAACTCGCCAGCATCGGTCCGCTGGCGCAAAAGGGCCTGATCGCCAATGCCCGTCTGCTGGATTCGCGCCAGTCCGTGGCCGACCTGCAGGGCAAGATCCTGGACTACGAAACCGCCATCCTCACCGCCAAGCAGGCGATCAGCAAGGCGAAGCAGGATGCTATCGATGCCCAGAACACCTTGAGTTCAAGTCTCGCCACTGACCGGCAGCAGACCGAAGCCGACCTGAACGAGGCCGCGTTGAAGGTGAACATGCAGAAAGGCCTGATAGCCCAGGCCAGCGATCCCGCGATGGCGGCCGCTATAACAAACGATCAGCAACCTACCCTGCTCTATTCACTGGTGCGCAATCTCGATGGCAAGACCACCGAGATAGCCGCCAAGGAAGAAACCCCGGTGCTGCCTGGCGATGTGATCAAGGTCAAGCTGGCGCCGCTGGCCAGCCAGTAGACTTGCTAAGCGCTGAGCGGTTCATCATTTTACAGAAATGCAGAACCGCTTCATACGCTCGTCGCCTTCTGTGAGCGGATGGTCCGCGGATATTCGCATTTGCACGTTCTGAGATTGGTTTTCGCGGCGCCGTAACTGGAAGTGCCGGCCGGACGCCCTGGCGCTTCTGGAGCACGGCTTTTGGACAGTAACAGCTGCGCGCCGGACGTCCTGGTCGCTCGGAGCACGCGAGTCTGACAATCCAGCGTTTCAGTCTATTTCGCGGAGGCATGGATTTCCCGCCTCGCGCCCGGCCTGCTTGAGCCTTCGATCAGGGGAATTTGTATTGACGCGACTTCAGGTCCCGAGACGATAGCTCACGCCTGATCGGCGACCGCCGGACGGCGGGCATGCCGAGGCCAGTCAGCCTCGCCCCCGGCCGCGTCAGCCGGCTCGGGACGCGGCGACCGCCGCCTGCGGGTAACGGGCAGCCGCGCCAGCTTGAAGAAGCTGAAATACATCAGGAAAGAACCCATGATGTAGGGGTTGAGAATCTCGACCTCGACGAAGGAGCGGATCAGCAGCAGCACCATCACGCCGAAAAGGATCACCGAGTCCGCCTGCCATGCCTTGAAGATCACCGCCGAGACGTGGCCGTAGAGCGTGCGCAGCATGATCAGCGACACCAGCGTCGCTCCGACGAAGCCGAGTTCGACGAGGGCCTCGATGTAGGTGTTGTGGAAGTGAAAGCCGGTGCGGGTGGTGATGTAGAATTCGTTCCACAGCCGCTCGGCTTCAGCGAAGCCCTGCACCCAATAGGCGGCATAGCCGACGCCGAGAATCGGCGATTTCTGCACCGTGTTCCAGCCTTGTTCCCAAAGATAGGTTCGCCCGGTGAGCGTCGAATCCTTGCCGAAGAGGCCGAGGACGAAGTCCATCAGCCCGAGATTCAAGGCGACGAAGGCCGTCACGACCAGCAGGCCGGCGCCGATCAGGAAGATGACCCGGCGATAGCGGCGTGACAGAAGTTTGCTCATCGCAAGAAGCGCCACCAGCGCCAGAACCGCGGGTATCGAGGCCATCGAGGTGGCGGAATGCGAGGCGACCAGTACATAGGCCGACAGCAGCACGACGGGCACCGCCAGTATGAAGCTCAGCCGGCCGCGTCTGTAGAACGCAAGGAAGACAACGCAGAAATAGATGCCAAGCGAGCCGACAAAGCCGATCTGATTCTTGGAGGCGAAGGCGCCGACGAAGTTCACGGTGCCGTCGAGGACATCCTCGGAATAATTCCCGACCTTCACAGAATAGAGAAGGACGACGAATATCCCGACCAGCGCCCCTATGGTCAACGTGCGCACGCTGACGGTGCGCGCAGCTATGTAGGCGCAGGCAATATGGGAAAAATACTGGACCGACGTCCTTGCGGTGACGCCGGGAGCCTGCGACCAGAAAACCGAGAAGCAGACATAGGCCGCAAACAGCAGCGGCAGCCAGGCGCTGGACAGATGTCGCAAAAACCGCCGGTAGTCGACCAGGATGAGCGGAAGCCAGACCGCATAGTAGGCCAGGATCAGCACCTGGCCGAAAATGACCGAATAGGAAAACGCCCAGATCGAGACGACTACGGCAAAGGCGCCATAGACCGAATTCTTCTCGGGATCGATCAGCAGGGACTTTGGAATCTTCATCTCAGAGTCTCGCCGACACGACCCAGGGCCGGCAAGCCATGAGCCGGCCGGAATCTTCGCAAATATGGGCGTGCAATAAACGGCGTCTCCATTGTGCAGTGCAATATAACCTATTGCGCCCGGCGCTCAATGGCAAATCCGGTCACCTTGTCTTACAGCGAGGCATCTGCGGAGAGATCAGCTGGTTGCGCGTCCGAGACGCTACCAAAGCGCTCTGCCGGTGATCTGGATGTTCTCCATGGTGATGCCCTTGGCGAGATCCGAGCACAGGAATACCGCCAGAGCCGCAATCTCCTGCGGCTGCAGCATGCGCTGCTGCGGGTTGCCTTTGGCGATCTCGGCCATCGCTTCCTCAGTGGTGCGCCCCTTGCCTTCGCGCTCGACGACCTGCGCCACATTGCGACGCATCAGTTCGGTCTCGACCCAGGTCGGGCTGATCATGACACAGGTGACGCCATGCGCTGCCCCTTCCAGCGCCGCGCAGCGTGTGAGGCCGAGAAGGCCGGCCTTGGACGCGCAGTAGGCTGGGTTGTCCTTCCAGCCGACCGAGGCGGCGGTTGAGCCGATGTTGACGATGCGGCCCCAGCCGCGTTCGATCATGCCCGGCAGTACCGCACGCGTGACGCGGAAGGCGCCCGTCAGGTTGGTATCGACGATCTTGTCCCATAACGCATCGGGATGACCGCAGACCGGCTGCTCCGCGGTCGTCCCAGCGGCATTGACCAGGATGTCGGCGGGGCCGATTGCCGCCTCGGCGTCAGCCGCGAACCGATTGGTGACGTCGCTGTCGCGCACGTCGAGATGAGCGGCGTGAACCCTCGTTCCGTGGGCGGCAAGGGCCGCATGCACGCGCTCGATTTCGTCCGCGCCGGGATAGTAAGCGGCGTCGGACCTGTCGGCGCCGGACGGCGCGATGTAGGAGCCGACGGCGACATTGGCGCCGGCTTCAGCCAAAGCCGTGGCAATGGCAAAGCCCATGCCCGAGAAACCGCCGGTGACGATGGCACTGCGGCCGGAAAGGTTCTTCATGGCGCACGGTCTCCGCTGCGTTCCGGACAGGCAATCAGGCCTGACCGGATTTGGCAATCACACCGGCGCAAGCGGTTTGCCCAGCCATTCGCGATAGAAGCCTTCGAGGTCGGGCTCGAAATCGTGGACTATGGGATAACCAGGTGCCGCCGCTTCCACCTCGTGCAGCGTGCCGCACTCAGGACAGATGAACTCGCGGATTTCCATCCATTCGGGATCGGGGAGATCACTGTTGGGATAGATTTCGCGCAGCGCCTCCTCGGTGTTGCGCACGTTGATCGCAGCCTTGAGCTTCCAGTTCTTGCGATAGTCGCCGAAGGAGTGGCCGCATTCGCAGCGGGTTATGCGCTCATCGCCGCTCTGGCAGATGAACAGATGGTCCGAGACCGGCAGCAGGATCGGGTCCTTCCAGGCAACGCGATCCTGATAGACGGCAACCATCTTGAAGAAACGGTCATCGTCCTTGTAGGCACTCATGATCCGCCTTGTCTGTGGCCAGGGCAGCTTGCCTGCGGCCAGATCGCCCAGGACTTCCTTGCTGTACGAGGTCATGGTTTTGCTCCCGGCATGAAGATCGATCTGGCATCGACGTTCCAGAACTCGCTGAATTCGCTGGTGAAGCGCGGCGACAGCTTGATCGCGCTGGCGTACATTTTCTTCACCTCGGGGGCGAAATCGGCCTTTTTGACGCGGCCGCGCTCCTTGGCGATCCAATCCGCCACCGGTACTGCTTTCGCCAGACGCTGCTTGCGCATGGCGGCGCGGCGCTCGACCGTGGCGTCGATATCGGCGATGGGATAACCGTCCTCATCGTCCTTCAGCACGATGCCGAACACCTGGTCCGCCGCTTGCCGGGTGAGAAAGCCGTTCTCGACATCCCAGGCCGTCTTGATCGGATCGCGCTCCAGAACGTCGCCGTAACCGCCGCCGCCATTGTAAGAATGGCTGAAGATGTCGCCGGACTTGTGCGGCGAGGTGATGTAGGGGCCCTCGACCACGACATGGTCGCCACCGATGTTCCGCTCGTAGTCGGAGACATGCGGATCGATGCCGGGCGCATGCGCCAGCGGTTCGCCTTTTGCGGCGAGTTCGTGAATGTCTGAGTTGCGCACCGCGCGATGCTTCTGGCAGGTCGGCGCCGGATAGCCGCCGCACATGCCGGCGTTGTCGAACACACGCGAGGAGTGCTCGGAGGTGTGGAGCCGCAGATGCGAGGTCTTGTTGATCAGCCAGGTCGAGACGAAGGAACAGCCGCCGCGATATTTGCCGGCACCGCCGGAATTCGGCACGATCGAGCGGCCGATATAGACCATCGGCATCGACTGTTCCCAGACCTCGATGTTGCCCATGTCGGATTCCGGGTTCCAGCCGACATAGGCGGTGTCGAGACCATCCTTGATGGCGAGCGCGCCGGAGCCGGCGGCGGCGCATTCAAAATGGGCCATGCCGAACGGCGTGCCGTACTGGCTCTCGCCACCCATTTCGATCATAGGACTGTTGACCTGGCCGACAAAGGCCTCCTCGACGAAGCCGCGGGCGATGAAGCCGCGCGACAGCAGGCGCTGGAAGACGCCATAGGCTGGCAGCAGCAGCGCCCACGAGGTGGCGGTCGCCACCATCTCGTTGTCGGGGTTGGTCCAGGTGCCGTGCGGCAGTTTCAGTTCGGTTGCCATCCAGGCGCCGTCATTGACCAGCCCTTCGAAATTCATGTGCTGGGTCAGCGTCACGAACATGCCGCCATCCATGCCGGCCGGCGTGCAGTTCATCGAATGGTAGCCCCAGGGCTGCGTGCCCTCGAAGTCCATGGTGATCTTGCCGTCGGTGGTGATCTCCATCTCGATCGGGATATTATAGAGCCAGTCGGGATCGCCGAGCAGCTGGAAGCCGGGCTTTCCCGCCGTGACATGGCCGTAAAAAGTGTGGCCGCGATAGATGCCGGGCACGGTAAGCTGGCGGGTGCGGGCGAGCTGGGCGCGGCGGCCTTCCTCGATGAACTCCTTCGAGACCTTCATCCAGTAGTCTAGGCCGATCTCCGAGATCAGCTGCTTGACGCTTTCGCGCATGTCGATGCAGGAGGCGACCTTGGCCTTTTCGTCCAGCACCCAGTAGATCGGCATGCGCAGATTACGTTCGCAGCGGATGACGTAGTCGCGGCGGATCTCGTCATTCTCGCCGATCTTCTCGGCGCAGACGAACAGACCCTCGGTGAAGCGCTCCTGCGCCAGACACACGTCGCCGCCCGGCGTGATGCCGCCGGCTTCCAGCTCGTGGCAGACAGCGCCGGCCCAGCCGACCAGCGTGCCTTCATGGAAGATCGGCACGACGTCCATGACGTCGGGCACCTGCACGGTGCCTATGAAGGCATCGTTGTTGGCGAAGATGTCGCCTTCGCGGATGCGAGGGTTGTCCTCGTAGCCGTTTTTGATCATCCATTTGATGAAGCGGCTCATCGTATGGACATGCACCATGATGCCGTTGGAGAGCGCAATGGCGTCGCCCTCGGGCGTGTAGATGGCGACCACCATTTCGCCGACCTCTCGCACGCCGGGGGAAGCCGAGATGCGGCGGGCCATTTCGCGTGCCGAGACGCAATAGGCGCGCAGCTTGGTGTGCAGCGTCTCGAATTTCAGCGGATCCTGGTTGCGCAGCGTGAGTTCCGTGATGCCGTCATAGCAGCCGGTTTCCTCCATCAGCCGCTCGGAATCGAGCAGTCTTTCGCGAAGGCGCAGGGCCGAGGCAGGTTTGTCCAACATGGCGGTCGCCCTCTCAAGCGTGGGTATAGTGCAGCAGCGTCCATTCATCGACGTGGATGCGGTCCTGCGGATGAACGACGAGCGTGGTGGCGGGATGTTCGATGATGGCCGGGCCGATGACTTCGTGGCCTGGCTGCAAAAGGTCCATCTCGTAGAGATTGGCCTTGTGCCAGCGCCCGCCAATATAGGCCTCGCGCACACCCTTGTGGGCGGCTGCCGGATCCGACTTGCCGAGCGGTCGCTTGAACAGCACCGGCTTGACCTTGTCGGCGGTGGCGATCAGCCCGAGTTCGGTGATGGTGAAGCCGGCCTCGCCATAGCGCGACACGCGATGGTTGACCTTGGCATAGACCGCCTCGAACTCGTCGATAACCCTACGCATGTCGTCGGCCGAATCGACCTTGGCAAGCGGCGCCATGACCTCGACGTCCTCGAGCTGGCCGGTGTAGCGCATCATCAGGAACGGCACGGTCCTGATCTTCTCCCTGGCATGGCCGTCGGCGATCATCTCGTCGACCGCGGCCCTGGTCAGGTCGTCCCAGACAGTGGTGACCTTGGCGCCGAAGGCGGCCAGCGTAGCCTCGTCGGCACGTGACGGGATGTCGTGCTGGGTGGAGACGGAATGACGCCGCATGAAATCGGCCGTGGTGCAGCCGAAGGCGGAGAAGGCGGCCGCAAACTGGAAGGTGATGATGTCCTTGAAGCCGATGCCCCTGGAGCAGCCGGCCAGATGCAACGGGCCGGAGCCGCCATAGGACAGCAGTGTGAATTCCGAGGGGTGGATGCCTTGCCCGGAAATGACCCGGCGCAGCGCGTTGTTGGCATCGGACTCCAGCATGTCGATCATGCCTTCGGCGGCTTCCTCCAGCCCGACGCCAAGGATGTCGGAGCATTTCTCCTGGAAGGCGCGGCGGGCCTTTTCGACCTGCAGCACGACCTTCCCGCCCAGGAAATAGTGTGGGTTGAGGCGGCCGAGAATGGCGTCGCAGTCGGCGATGGTCGGCTCGGTGCCGCCCCTGGCGAAGCAGATCGGACCCGGATCGGCGCCCGCACTTTCAGGCCCGAGCGAAACTTTCTTGGTCAGCGGGTCGACCTTGAGGATCATGCCGGCGCCGGCGCCGATCGTGTCGAGATGCAACGTCGGCACGTTGAGCTTGAAACGGTCCATCAGCGGCTCGTTCTCGATCCGGGTCTGGCCGCGCGTGATGACGCCCATGTCGAAAGAGGTGCCGCCCATATCCGAGCAGATCAGTGAGTCGTTGCCGATCAGCTTGCCGACATAGGCAGCGCCCAGAATGCCGCCGATCGGGCCGGAGATCATGGTTTCATGCAGGCGCGGATGGTTGATCGAGGTCAGGCCGCCGAAGGAGAGCAGCGTCTGCACGCCATACTTGAAGCCGTATTTCTTCGAGACGTCCTCGATACCCCTAAGTTGCTTGCGGCCACGCGAAGTCGCGTAGGCCTCGATCAGCACCGAGTTCAGCCGTGACTGCTCACGGATGACCGGACGAACCTCGTGGCTGGTGTAGACGATGATGTCAGCGCCGGCCTCCTCCACCTCTTCGCGGCAAATCTCGGCGATGCGCTTCTCGTGCACGGGATTGACGTGCGAGAAGATGGTCATGATGCAGATCGCTTCGACCTTGTCGGCGATCAGTTTTTTGGCGGCGATGGAGACCTCGTGTTCGTAGAGCGGCAGCACGATGTCGCCGAACTGGTCGATGCGCTCGGTGACGCCATGCGTGCGGCGGCGCGGCACCAGCGGATCGGGATGATGATGGGTGACCGCATGCAGCCGGTCGGCATAGGAATAGTCGGCCCAGGCCTGCAGTCCGCGGCCCATCAGGATCATGTCCTCGAGGCCCTTGGTGGTGATCAGGCCGAGCCGGCGGCCGGTGCGCGACAACAGCGTGTTGAGCATGCCGGTGCCGGAATAGAGCACGACATTGACGCCGGAAAACAGTGATTCCAGCGAGATGCCCCAGGCATCCGCCGCGTCCTCAGCAGACGCGAGGAAGCCCTCGGCTTCGTTCTTCGGCGTGGTCGCCGACTTGCCGATCTTGAAGTGGCCGTCCTGATCGACAAGGATCGTGTCGGTCATGGTGCCGCCGGCGTCGATGCCGATGACAATTGGATTGCCGACGATGGGGGCGGTGAGATTGGGTTGGGTCACGGTCGCCTCGGGATCTGGTCTAGGTTGACGCCAGGCTAGATTCGACAGGCGGCTTCGCGCCATATGCCTAAAGACACAATGACGGCTGGGCTGACATCGCCGAGAAAAGGGCATGCGCATGGACAATATCTGGGCGCCGCTCGCCAAAGCGATCGCCGCCACCGGCACCGACAGGCATGTCGACTGCCTGATCGACCTGATCGGCGCCGACATCGAGCACGACCTCGTCACGGTGACGCGCTATTCGGCGACGCAGACGCCGGAATTCGTCAAGCACCGGCGCTTCTCGGATGAAATGGTCCGGCGCTATCTCGACAACTACTACGTCTTCGACCCGTTCTATGCCTCGTGGCGGCGCGAGCGAAGGCTGGGCATCATGCCGCTGAAGCGGCTCGCCGACGACGAGGCCAAGCGCGGCCAGTACATTGCCGGCTTCCTGGCACAGTCGGAGATCTGCGACGAGGTCGGCATCATGCTGGCCGATGGCGGTGACTGGTGCCTCGGCATCTTCCTCGATCGCTCGACCGCTTCTTTCAAGGACAGCGAGATCGCCCTGCTGGACGAGCGGCTGCCGGTGTTCGAGGCGCTGCATGCGCTCGACATCAAGGCGCGCGGAACCGAATTCTCCCGCACATCGGCACCGACCAGCCCCGGCGCCTCGCCCCGGCAGGAGCCGACCATTCCGGCCAGCCTGTGGCCGGAGCTGTCGCTGCGCGAGCGGGAGCTGGTCCAGTTGATCCTCGCCGGCCACCCGACGGCGAACATCGCCGAGCGCCTCGGCATCACCGTCGGCACGGTCAAGAACCACCGCCGGCGTATCTACGAGAAGCGCGACATCACCACCGAGCGGGAATTGTTTTTGCAGTTCTTCCAGCATCTGGTCGACTGACAGCCGGGGTTCGGACAGCTAGGCGGTTTACGCTTTTTCCCGTTGCAGGTTAGAGCTCATCCTCCCAATTGGCGCCGCCATAGAACACACGGAAAATCACCACTTGGTCGGATTCCACTGTAAAGGTCACCGTTACACGGCGCTCAAAACCGACAACCCGAAGCCCCGGCCGCAGATCGTCACGGCGTGTTCCGCGCTCCGAGGCGTAGTCGAGACCCTGGCAGTAGGCTTCGATACGCTCGATATAGCGTATGGCCGTGACGTTGCCGGCGGCGATCTCGATGGTGTCGTATATCCATCTTAAGTCCGCTAGGGCTTCCGGCAACAGAACAATATGCCGGCGCTTCACACATCCCTCTTAAAGCGGGCGGCGTGGTGAGCGCGGATGTCGTCAAAAGCCTGGTTGGCTGGGATAACTCGGGAAGGGTCTGCCTTCCATCTGTCATAGGTCGGCACGACTTCCTCGCGCAGCCAACGCTCTACGGCCGCGTCGCGCTCTTGCAGGGCACGAAGCCCGGCGCGGATCACTTCACTGCTGGTCGCATAGGTTCCTGATTCAACGAGACGGTCGATGAAAGCAGCCTGCTCTGTTGGCAGGCTGAAGGTGCGCTTTTCGGTGGCAGCCATGATTTCTCCTATAATGTCGGTGTGATTATATCATACCAATATCGAATAGCGTTAGAAAATCTGTCGGGCGAAGAACCGACATGGGGCCTGCTAGCAGTCTCAAAATTCCTCTTGCGGAACCGCGCCGTCCCGGCTTAGTCTCTGCCTCTTCACAAAAATGAAATTTAATTCCATTTGTGTGCAAACCTTCTAGCCAGCATCGTGCCCCAGGAAAAATGAACGGCCTAATCGACTGAGACAATATTTGATATATCATCTACCAGAACGGAAATAGACATGGTCCAGCAGACATCGATCCAGCCATCGGCGCCCTGGTTGCGGCTAGAGGTTGACGATTCGGACTGGAACGACGCCGAGGTTTCGGGCCTGGTGCGCTGGTACCACCAGATGCTGCTCATCCGCCGTTTCGAGGAAAAAGTGCTCGATCTCGCCAATGCGGGGCTGGTGCATGGTCCGGCGCATGCCAGCATCGGCCAGGAGGCGACGGCGGTCGGCGCCATGTCCGTGCTCGGCACCGGTGACCGCATCAACGGCACCCACCGCGCCCATCACCAGGTGCTGGCCAAGCTTGTCAACGCGCAGACGCCCGGCGGATTCGACCCGCTGCATGACGCTTTCAACCCGGACATGCAGGGCTCGGTGCGCGGCCTGATGGCCGAGATCATGGGCCTCAAGTCAGGCTATTGCGGCGGCCGTGGCGGCTCGATGCATATGCGCGACGATAGCTCAGGGATTCCTGGCACCAGCGCCATCATCGGTGGCAACCTGCCGCATGCGGCAGGCTACGCGCTGGCCGACAAGCTGCTCGGAACCGGCAACATCTCGGTCGCCTTCTTCGGCGACGGTACGATGATGGCAGGGCCGGCCTACGAGGCAATGAACATTGCCGCGCTCTACCGGCTGCCGGTGATCTTTTTCGCCGAAAACAATCTCTATGCCGTCTCGACGCACATCAATGAGCAGACGCGCGAGACGCGGCTGGCCTCGCGCGGACCTATGCTCGGCTTTCGCGGCATCGAATGCGACGGCATGGATGTGGTGGCGGTCCATCACGCCATGCGCGAGGCGCGCCGGACGATCGAGGAAGACGGCGGCCCGGTGCTGGTCGAGGCGCTCTGCTACCGCTTCCTGCATCAGAGCGGCGCCCGCCCGGGCAGCGAATTCGGCTACCGCACGCGGGCCGAAGAGGACGCCTGGAAAGCGCGCGACCCGCTTGCCACCATGGCGGCTCGCCTGAAGACGATGGGCATCCTGAACGATTCGGACCTCGGCACACTCGACCAGCGCGTCATGGAGGTGGTCAACACCGCTGCCGATTCGCTGACCGAAATGAGCGGCAACGCGCTGCGCATTCCTGATCATCTGTGGCCGGACCCAAGCGACGTCGACAACCAGATCCGCGGCGATCTTTCCGAACTGAAGAGCGAGCGCTTCCTCGAGATCGAGGACGTGCCGCCGGCCGAGACCAAGCCGGTCAAATTCATGGTTGCCGCGTCCGAGGTCATCGCTCGCGCCATGGAGCAGGATCCGCGCATCATCATCATGGGCGAGGACGTGCACCGGCTGCGCGGCGGCGTTTCGGGCGCCACAAAAGGTGCGCTGGAACGCTGGCCGGAGCGCGTGCTGGCGATGCCGATCGCCGAGAACGGTTTTGTCGGGGTGGCGCTGGGTGCGGCGCTTTGCGGCTTGCGGCCGATCGTCGAGATCATGTTCGGCGACTTCTGCCTGGTTGCCGCCGACCAGCTGTTCAACGCGGTCAGCAAGGTGCGTCACATGTTCGGCGGCGGTTTTCCGGTGCCCATCGTGGTCAGGGTGCGCGTCTCGCCGCACACCGGCTACGGCTCGCAGCATTCGGGTGATCCGTCCGGCCTGTTCGCCCTGTTTCCCGGCTGGCGCATCGTCGCGCCGACGACGCCCTTCGACTATATCGGCCTGATGAATTCAGCGTTGAAATGCGACGATCCGGTCGTCGTCATCGAGCATGTCGAACTGTTCCCGAGCGAAGGCCCTGTGCCTGCGGACGACCGCGACTATTGCGTGCGGCTCGGCAAGGCGAAGATAGTCAGGCCGGGCAGCGCCTGCACACTGCTCACCAGCGCCAGCATGGTTGCCGTCGCCAGACAGGTGGTCGAGGAGACCGGCGCCGATGCCGAGATCATCGACCTGCGCAGCCTCGACCCGACCGGGCTCGACTGGCCGCTGGTGGAAGCCTCGATCCGCAAGACCAACCGAGTGGCCGTCATCGAGCAGGTGCAGCGTGGGCTATCGCTTGGCGGACGACTGACACAGGAGATTCAGGATCGCGTGTTCGATTATCTCGATCACGAGATCCTGCATGTGACGGGAAGCCTTTCTGCTCCCGTCGTATCGGCCCCGCTCAACCGCGCCGCACTGGGCGGCGCTGAAAAGCTCAAGGCCGCGCTTCAATCCCTCACTGGCGTGGGCGGATAGAGCGAACGCATTGCCACAAAGATCCGACAAGAAAATGGGAGAACTGACATGACCATCCTACCGAGAAGCAAGACCAGAGCGACGATGCTGGCAGCCGTGCTGCTGGCCACCAGCGCCTTCTGGGCACCGGCCACGTTCGCGCAGGACAGCAAGCCGCTGGTCATCGCACGCAACATCGACCTCAACTCGCTCGACCCGCACCGCGCCTTCTGCGACACCTGCCAGATCTACAATTCCAGCGTCTATGAATCCCTGCTGACGCTCGACAAGGACAACAAGCTGATCCCACTGCTCGCCTCGAAGTGGGAAGGCAATGCCGACCAGAGCAGCTTCACCTTCACACTCGACCCGGCCGCCAAATTCTCGGACGGTTCGCCGGTTGAAGCCAAGGACGTCAAATGGTCCTGGGAGCGGCTGAAGAACCTCAAGGGCAGCGCCTCGTTCCTGATGGACAATGTCGCCTCGATCGAGACCCCGGACGCGCATACGGTGGTCGTCAAGATGGTCGCGCCGAGCTCCGAATTCCTCAACATCGCGGCGGCGCCCTACGCAGCGGTCGTCAACAGCAAGGTTGCTTCCGAAGCCGGCGCCAAGGCCGATGCGGAAGCCTCGACGACAGACAATGCCGAGGCCTGGTTCCTGGCGCATTCGGCCGGCAGCGCGCCGTTCGTGCTGAAATCCTATGAGCCCAATTCGGAGCTGCGGCTGGCACGCAACGACAAATACTGGCGCACGGCGCCGGCGCTGAGCGAAGTCGTCATCCGCCAGACCAAGGATGCGGTGGCGCAGGCGCAGATGCTGCAGAGCGGCACCGCCGACATCGCCATGCAGATCGACCCGGATACGGCCAAGACGATGACGGGCAGCGACGTGAAGATCGAGACCGTGCCGTCCTACAACTTCATCTATGTAGCGCTGTCGCCGGGCGCCAAGGCCAACAAGGTTCCGCTGACGCCCGAAGTGCGCGAGGCGATCTCGCTCGGCCTCGACCGTCCGAGCATCCTCGACTTCACCATCGGCTCCGAGGGCCAGTTGATCAGTGCGCCGATCCCGCTCGGCTTCCCCGGCGGTTCGGGCTTCGAGGCGCAGCCCTATGACGTCGCCAAGGCAAAGGAACTTCTGGCCAAGGCCGGACACGCCGACGGCTTCGAGATGGAAGCGGCGTTTCCCGGCATGAACGTCTACGGCGTCGACCTGTCGCTTCTGATGCAGAAGGTTCAGCAGGATCTGGCCAAGATCAACATCAAGCTCGATCTGCAGCCGATCCCCTTCGCCAACTGGCGCGAACGCGTCAATGGCGACGGCATCCCGATGACCGCGGTGTTCTACGCGCCGGACTATTACGGCACCTCGCAATACATCGATTATTTCGCCATGACCAAGGGCAGCCCGTGGGCACGCCGCGCCGGCGCGGAGCGCGACCCGTCGGTGCTCAACCCAAAGGAAGCGGATATCTACAAGGCAGCCCTCGCGGCGAGCGGCGACGAGGCTGCCAAGCTGTGGCACCAGGCCGGCGAGGAGATGATCAAGGACAGGATCATCCTGCCGCTGATCAGCCCGAACCTGATCCTGGCCTACAAGTCGGACGTCAAGGGCGTGCGCTACAGCGCCTGCTGCAACCTGCCGCTGGCGGAACTCAGCCACTGAGCGAAAGATGCGGGAGGCGGCCTGACGCCTCCCGTTTTCTCATCCTGGACGATCAGCAAATCCTGTTCTTCCAGCGCCAAACTCAATATATGATATATCAATGTACGGAGACCTCGCTATGCCTTCCCTGATCAACTCCAAGGACCAGTTGCTGCGCGAGCGTGCGGCCTCGGTCATTCCGGGCGGCATGTGGGGACACATGGCGACGCGCTATCTCGGCTCCGCCTATCCGCAGTTCTTCGAGCGCGCCGACGGCTGCCGGGTCTGGGACGTCGATGGGCGCGAATACATCGACCTGATGTGCAGTTGGGGGCCCAACATCCTCGGCCACCATCACCAGGCCGTCGAACAGGCAGCCGAGAAGCAACGTCGCCTGGGCGATGCGATGAACGGCCCGGGTGAAGTTCTGGTCGAGCTGGCGGAGTTGCTGGTCAAGACCGTCGCGCATGCCGACTGGGCAATGCTGCAGAAGAACGGCACCGACGCCACCACGGCCTGCGTGACAATCGCGCGTGCCGGCACCGGCCGGCGCAAGGTGCTGGTCGCGCGCGGCTCCTATCACGGCGCCGTGCCGTGGTGCACGCCTTCGCTCGCCGGCGTCACCGCCGAGGACCGCGCCCATCTCATCCATTTCGACTACAATGACGTTGCCGGCCTTGAGGCAGCCGTCGAGCAGGCCGGCAGCGATCTTGCCGCCGTCATCGTCACAGCTTTCCGCCACGACATCGCCCGAGATCAGGAATTGCCGACAGCCGCCTTCGCCAGACGGGCGCGCGAACTGATTACCGCCGCCGACGCGGCACTGATCGTCGACGATGTCAGGGCCGGCTTCCGCATCGACCTCGCCGGCAGCTGGGAGCCGCTCGGCGTACGGCCGGACCTTTCCGCCTTCTCGAAGGCTATCGCCAATGGTTATCCGCTGGCCGCCATCACCGGCACCGACCGGTTTCGCGAGGCCGCGACCAAGATCTATGTGACGGGTTCGTTCTGGTACGGCGCCGTCGCCATGGCCGCCGCGATCGCCACCATCAGCACGCTGCGCGATACCGACGCCATTGCCCGCATGACCGAAGCCGGCGACAGGCTGCGCTCAGGCCTCGACGCGGCAGCGAAGAAGCATGGCCTGTCGTTGCGCCAGACCGGTCCGGTGTCGATGCCGATGGTGCTGTTCGACGACGATGCCGAGTTCAAGCTGGCCAATGCCTTCTGCTCGGCCGCCTTGCGCGAAGGCGCCTATTTCCATCCACGGCACAACATGTTCCTGAGCGCCGCGCACACCGCAAAAGACATAGATCTCGCCCTGCAGGCTGCCGATGCGGGCATGGCTGCCGCGGCGCAGGTGGCGTGACCGGCGCCGATGCGGTTCGGAGAAAAAGTTCGTTCAACCGGCGGCCGACACCAGTCGGCCGTTCTGCGCCGCGCGGCGCAGTTCCTCGGGCGTGACCGCACCGTCGTTCAGCCGCTCGAGCACCTTGACCAACAGGCGGCCGCCTTCGATCATGTCCTGCTGAATGCCCTTGCGCACGCCGTTCTCGTCACGGGCGCGCAGCGCGTCGAGAATATCGAGATGCCGGTGGCGGCCGTCATAGGTCGGCCTCGCGTGCGGGTATTGATAGTTCACCAGCGGTCCGTTGCGCAGCCAGATGCCCTCGATGATGGCCAGCAACTCCGGCATTTGCGCCGCCTGGTAGATCGAGTGATGGAATTCCCAATTGTCGCGGACGGCTTCGAACCAGCGGCCATTGTCCTCGTTGGCAATCAGCTTGTCATGCACCGCGGCCAGACGGTCGATCTCGCGCGGCTCGATGCGCGTCGTTGCCGCGGCACCCGCCATGCCTTCGAGATGCAGCCGGATGCTCCGCAGTTCCAGATACTGGGCCAGCGACAACTGGGCGACGGTGATCGAACGGCCCGCCTCCATCTCCAGGCCTTTTTCGCGCACCAGCTGCATCAGCGCCTCGCGCACTGGTGTCTCAGACACCTGAAGGCTGGCGGCGAGGTCGCGGATCTTGAAGCGATGGCCCGGCCAGAAACGGCCTTCCATCATGGCGCGGCGAAGCTCCTCGTAGACACGCGTCGTCAGATTGTCGCGCGCGATCGGCGCGATAGAAGCAGTCACATCCGCTCTCCGTTCTTGCAGTCGCGCAGGCGGCGCCTGCGTCGCGTGGGCTGTGTATATGATACCACGAATGGCCTGACCACCGACATGAGACAAGCCGCCCCGAAACCGGCAGACATGAGACGGGTAGCATGACCAGGTCGATGCCTTCCCTGCTGTTCGGCGCCATTGCCGACGATCTGACCGGCGGCACCGAGCTGGCGTCGATGCTGGTCGCGCGCGGCATTCCAACAGGATGCACGGTCGGACTGAGTGCGCCGATCCCATCAGGCAATCTTGCCCACGTGATCCTGCTGAAGACCCGCGTCATCGCGGCCAGCGATGCGGTGCGCCAGGTGCTGGAGGCCGCGGACCGGCTGGTTGCAGCGGGCGCGCGGCAGATCTTCTTCAAATACTGCGCTACCTTCGATTCCACGCCCGCCGGCAATATCGGCCCTTGCGCCGAGGCGCTGCTCGAGCGGCTTGGCGGCGGCGTCACGCTGTTCACCCCGGCGCTCTGCGAAACCGGCCGCACCGTTTATCAAGGGCATATGTTCGGTGGCGTCCAGTTGCTGGCAGAGTCGCCCAAGCGATTCGATCCGCTGACGCCGATGACCGATTCCAATCTGGTTCGCGTGCTGCAGACGCAGAGCAAGGGCAAGGCAGGGCTGGTGCCCTATCTCATTGTCGATGCCGGCGCCGTGGCGATCCGCAACGCCATACGAGAGCACAGTGCGCGCGGCGAGACGCTGCTGGTCACCGACACGGTCCGCGAGCGCGACCTGGCGGCGATCGCGGAAGCCGCCTTCGACCTGCCGCTGATGACCGGCAATTCCTCGGTCGCGGCGCATCTGCCGCCGGCCTGGCTGGCGCATGGGCTGGTGAATTCAGGCGACCTCGTTGCCGCCAGCCTGCCGGCCGTAAACGGCCCAGCGGCGGTGCTGGCCGGCAGCGTCGCCGATCGCACCATCGAACAGCTCGAGCGTTTTGCGCAGAACAATCCAATGCTGACGATCGATCTTGCCAGCGCCTTCGCCGGCGCCGATGTCATGGCCGAAGCGCGTGCCTTCGCCCAGCGGCATTTGCCCGGCACGATGATCGCCATTGCCACGACAGCGCCGCAAGCGACGGTCGAAGCGCTGCAGCAGGCGCACGGCCGCGATGTGGTGGCAGCAAGGGCGGAAGAGATCCTGGCCGGGATTGCACAGATTCTGGTGCGTGAACTCGGCGTCCGCCGGCTCGTCGTCGCCGGCGGCGAGACAGCCGGTTCGGTGGTCAAGGCGCTCGGCATCGACCGGATCGCCATGGGCGCCTATGAGGGCCCGGGACTGTCGCGCGCCATCGCCCACCTCCCCGACCTGCCATCCGATCCGCTGGCGCTGATGCTGAAATCGGGAAAGCTCGGCGGCCCGGATATTTTCGCCGACGTCCTGCAAGACATGACACGGGCGACCACCGTCGCGCCGGCGATCGATATATGGCCACCGGCAAAACCTGTCATGCGGCCAACCACAGGAAAGGCATCGTGATGGATACCGAGACTGCACGCGCCAGCCTGATCACCGCGACGCAGACGCTGGACGCTAGTGGGATGAATGTCGGCACCACCGGAAACATCAGCGTGCGCACGACAGCCGGCATGCTGATCACGCCGACGGGAATAGCCACGAGCGCCTTGCGGCCGGAGCAGATGGTGGCGATGCAGCTCGATGGAGCCTGGGACGGTGCGTTCAGGCCATCGAGCGAATGGGAAATGCACGCCGAGATCTACAAGGCCTTTCCCGAGGCCGGCGCCGTCGTCCATGCCCATCCCGACCATTGCGTGGCGCTATCGTGCCTGCGCGAGGGACTGCCGCTGTTCCATTACATGGTCGCGGGTTTCGGTGGCGATGATGTGCGCTGTTCGGACTATGCGCTGTTCGCGTCAAGCGACCTGGCCAAGGTTGCCGTCGTCGCGCTCAAGGACAGGTCGGCCTGCCTGCTCGCCAATCATGGCATGATCGCTTTCGGCGGCGATCTCGACATGGCGCTCATCCGCACCATCAAGCTCGAAACCTTGGCGCGGCAATATCTGCTGGCGCGCAGCGCCGGCACGCCGGTGCTCATCGAGGGCAGCGAACTCGCCGCCATTCGCGGGCGCTACAAGAGCTACGGCCAGCAGAAATAACCGGCCGAGCAATTCCAGGAAAAGTGTGAAGCGGTTTTCCCGGGAAAACCGCATAGCGCTTTCCCTTGGGAATAGCGCCAAAACAAGGAACGGCTCTTCGCGCTCTTGAAGTAGAGAACCACTCAGTCGATCCCACAAATGCGACGAGGGCTGTCACGCTCCGTGAAAGATCAGGCGGGGATCGGTTCGGCGGCAGGCGCATAGACGCTGACAGCCCCAGTGCCGACCAACTGGTAGATGGTCTCGGCGCTGTAGCCGAGCACGTCGGCCAGCACGGCAGCTGTGTCCTGGCCCAGCATCGGTGGCGCGGTGAAGTCGGCGGTCAACTGCGCGGCAAGTCCCTGCGCCGGGCGCACCATGGCGACGGAACCGAGATGCGGATGCGGCAAGGTCTGAACGAGGCCACGTTCGCGCACATTGGGACTATCGAAGACTTCCGGTATCGATTTTACCGTGCCGGCCGGCACGCTGGCGGCGGCACAGGCCGACATCCAGTGATCACGCGGCTTGGTCTTGAAGACGGCGGTGAGGTGCGGGATCAGCGCCTCGCGGTTGGTGGCGCGCGCCCCTGCCTTGATGAAGCGCGCATCCCCAGCCAGATGTGGCAGATCAACGACCTTCTCGCACAGCGCCGCGAACTGGCGGTCATTGCCGACCGCCAGCGCAAAGCTGCCATCGGAGGCTTGGAATATCTGATAGGGAACGACCGTCGGATGGGCATTGCCGTATCGGGCGACCTCTCGGCCGGTGTTGAGATAACCGCTGCCGACATTGATCAGCAGGCTGAGCGCGCAGTCGATCAGCGACAGGTCGAGGAACTGCCCCTTGCCGGTCGTCGTTCGCTCGAAAAGCGCTGCCAGGATCGACTGCGTGGCGACCATGCCGCAGACGATGTCGGTGATGGCGACGCCGACACGCATCGGCTCGCCATTGCTCTCGCCAGTGATGGCCATCAGGCCGCTTTCGGCCTGCATGACGAAATCATAGCCGGGCCGTCCGGCATCGGGGCCGGTCTGGCCGTAACCGGAGATCGAGCAATAGATCAGCCGTGGGTTTGAGGTACTGAGCTCCTTGAAACCAACGCCAAGGCGATCGGCGGTGCCGGAGCGGAAATTCTCGACGACGATGTCGGCCTTCGCCGCCAGCTCGCGCACGATGGCCAGCCCCTGCGGGCTCTTCATGTCGAGCGCGATGCTCTGCTTGCCGCGATTGGCGCAGAGATAGTAGGTCGAGACACCCTTGTAGCTCGGCACCGACCACGCCCTGGTGTCATCGCCGCCGTCGATGTTCTCGATCTTCCAGACTTCGGCGCCGAGATCGGCCAAGCTCATCGTCGCCCACGGACCGGCCAGCACGCGCGAAAGATCGAGAACCTTGATGCCTTCGAGCGGCAGGCGCCCACGGCCCGCCGTGCTGGCATCGTCAGTTTGGGCTTCAGTCACGATAATATCCTTCGTGGGTACAGCAATCGTGAGGACCGGTCAGACAGCCTTTAAAGTGTTGACCGGCTCCGGGAAATGACAGGCGACCCGATGCGAACCGCCAGGCGGATCGAGCGGCGGTTCGACGGCAGCGCAGATCGCCTGCGCCTTGAAGCAGCGCGTGCGGAAGCGGCAGCCTGACGGCGGGTTGAGCGGGCTCGGCACGTCACCGGTCAGCACGATGCGCTCGCGCCTGCGCTCCTTCTCGGGATTGGCGAGCGGCACCGCCGACAGCAGCGCCTGCGTGTAGGGATGCAGCGCACTGGAATAGAGCTCGGCCGCGGGCGCGATCTCGACGATCTTGCCGAGATACATCACCGCGACCTGGTGCGAGATGTGGCGCACGACGGACAGATCATGGGCGATGAACAGATAGGAGGTGCCGAAGGATTGCTGAATATCCCTAAGCAAATTGAGCACGCCAGCCTGCACCGAAACGTCGAGCGCCGAAACCGGTTCGTCGAGGATCACCACTTGCGGGTTGAGGGCCAGCGCGCGGGCGATGACCACACGCTGGCGCTGGCCGCCGGACAGCTCGTGCGGATAGCGCTTGCCGTGATCGGGATTGAGCCGGACGAGTTCGAGCAGTTCGGCGACGCGCGCGCGGCGGTCGGCCGCCGACATGTCGCTCATGCGCAGCGGCTCGGCGATGTTGTCGGCGATGCGCATGCGCGGATGCAGCGACCCGTACGGATCCTGGAAGACCAGCTGGATGTAGCGCCGCATCAGGCGCATGTCTTCGTGATTGAGCGCGAGCAGGTTCTGGCCCCGGAACCAGCTTTCGCCGCTGGTCGGCTCGATCAGCCGCATCAGGCAGCGCCCGAGGGTCGACTTGCCGCAACCGGATTCACCGACGAGGCCCAGCGTTTCGCCGGGGGCTACGTCGAACGAGACATCAGCGACCGCACGGACATGGGCAACGGCACGGTCGAAGACGAGGCCGCCGCGAACCGGAAAGTCCTTGACGAGATGGCGTACCGAAAGCGCTGCCGCCGGCTTGGTTTCGACTTGAATTTGCTCCGCTGCGCTCATGGGCTCACGCTTCCATTGTCCAGGCTGGCCGCCACCAGCGCAGCGCTGTGGAAGGGCGGCAAGGTCGTCGCGAAATGGCAGGCCGAGAACCGGCCGCCAATATCGTGCAAAGGCGGATCCTCGGTCCGGCAGCGTGCCTCGGCATAGATGCAGCGCGGATGGAAGGCGCAGCCGCCCGGCAAGCGGCCAAGTGCGGGCGGCGAACCGTCGATCGAGAACAGCCGCTCGCGGCTTTCCTCGAGGTTGGGGATCGAGGCAATGAGGCCGCGCGTGTAGGGATGGCGCGGGTCGGCGAACAGCTCGGACACGCCAGCCTGTTCGACGACGCGGCCGGAATAGACGACCGCGACGCGGTCGGCATGACCGGCGACGACGCCGAGATCATGGGTAATCAGCACCAGGCCAAGGCCGAGCCGCTCCTGCAGCGAACGCAGCACCGACAGGATCTGCGCCTGCACCGTGACATCGAGCGCCGTGGTCGGTTCGTCGGCGATTAGCAAATCGGGATCGTTGGCGACGGCCATGGCTATGACCGCGCGCTGGCGCATGCCGCCGGAGAATTCATGCGGATACTGGTTCACCCGGCGCTCCGGCTGCGGGATCGCCACCAGATTGAGCAATTCCACCGCGCGCGCCATGGCCTGTTTGCGGGTGACGCGCTGATGCAGCCTGACCGCCTCGGCGATCTGGGCGCCGACAGTCATCACCGGGTTTAGCGAGGACAGCGGGTCCTGAAAAATCATGGCTATCCGCGCGCCCCTGATCTTGCGCATTTCGCGTGACGATTTGCCGACCAGTTCGTCGCCGTTGAAGCGGACCGAACCGGTGACCACCGCATTCTTCGACGTCAGGCCGAGCGCGGCGAGCATGCCAACGGACTTGCCCGAGCCGGACTCCCCGACAATGCCGACCACTTCGCCCTTGGCGACGTCGAGGTCGATGCCGCGCACCGCTTCGAACTGATCGCCTGCCCGTCGGAAGCCTACCCGCAGGCCGCGTATGGACAGCAGCGGCTCACCTCTGCCCGCCTTGTCGACTGCGCCCGGTGGCGCTGAAGATATCTGTGCGCTCATCGCTTAATCCGACCTTGGATCGAGAATGTCGCGCAAGCCGTCGCCGATGAAGTTGAAGCCGAGCACGATGGTGAGGATGGCGACGCCGGGACCGAAGGCGATCCACCATTGGTAGAAATGGACGGCGCCATCGGAGATCATCGACCCCCATTCAGGCGTCGGCGGCGTGGCGCCGAGCCCGATGAAGCTGAGCGACGCGGCAAGCAGCACGACCTGGCCGAGATCCATGGTCGCGCTGATCAGCACCGGGGTCCAGCAAAGCGGCAATATGTGCGTGAACAGCACGCGTCGAGGCCTGGCGCCGGCAGCGATCGCCGCCTCGACATGCTCGCGCTCCTTCACCTCCAGCACCTGCGCCCGCATCAGCCGGGCGTAGACCGGCCACCAGACCAGCACCATGGCGATGGCGGCATTGCCGAGGCCGGGGCCGAGCGACGCCGCGACGGCCATGGCCAGCAGCATCGGCGGAAAGGACAGAGTGACGTCGACAAGCCGCATAATCGCCGCGCCGGTCAGGCCGCCGACGAAGCCGGAAATGGCGCCGAGCAGCGAGCCGATGATCACAGCGGAGACGACGACCAGTACCGCGATAGGCAGCGAATGCGCGGCCCCGTGCAGAGTGCGGGCCAGCACATCGCGCCCGAGTGCGTCGGTGCCCAGCCAGTGCGCCCAGCTCGGCGGCTGCAGCCGGCGCGCCACCATTTCGAGCGGATCGAACTGCACGACCAGATTGGCGAACACGGTCATGAACAGCCAAAACAGGATGACGATCGTGCCGATGACCAAAGGCGCGGTCAGCCATTCGGGAACCGTCGAGGAGCGGGACTTGGTGACGACGACTGCCATCAGCTTAATCTCACCCGCGGATTGGCCACGACATAGAGTATGTCGGTGATGAGGTTGGTGACCAGGAAGGCGAGGCCGCCAACGATGGTAACGCCGATGATTGCCGGGAAGTCGAGCGCGCGCGCCGCCTCGACGGCATAGGAACCCATGCCCGGCCAGGAGAAGATGGTCTCGGTCAGCACCGCGCCGGTGATCAGATAGGCGAAGGAGTAGCCGATGACGGTCAAGGTCGGCACCATGGTGTTGCGCAGCGCGTGGACAATGACGACGCGGAATTCGCTCGCCCCCTTGGCGCGCGCGGTGAGCACGAACTCGCGGCTCATCACATCCAGCATGTTGGCGCGCACCAGCCGCGATATGGTGCCCGAAACCGTCCAGCCGAGCACGAAGGCCGGCAGAAGCAGGTGCCAGAGCGCGTCCTTGAGGACGGTCCAGTCGCCAGCCAGAAGCGAATCGATGGTCAGGAAGCCCGTGATGCCGGGCGGCAATGCCAGGCGGGCATCGACCCTGCCCGGCCCCGGCAGCCAGTTCAGCATGACGGAGAAGATGAACAACAGGCCGAGCCCCGACCAGAACACCGGCAGCGAAGAGCCGAACAAGGCGAACAGCCGCGCGCCATGGTCAATCAGGCTGTTGCGGAAATAGGCGGCTAGCACACCAAGCACAATGCCGAGCGTGGTGCCGAAGATCATCGCAGCGCAAACCAGTTCGAGCGTTGCCGGCAAGCGGTAGAGAATGTCGGTGCCGACATTGCGCTTGGTGATGAACGAGGTGCCAAGATCGCCGCTCAGCAGATTACTGAGATATATCATATAGCGTTCCGGCAAAGGACGATCGAGACCCCAGCGCGCCTTGGCGGCGGCCACCACTTCGGGGTTGCTCATCTGCTGTTCGGCGACAATCGCGGTCAGCGGATCGCCCTTGGTCACCGTGGTGATCAGGAAGGCAATGGTGACGATGCCGAGCACCAGAAACGGCATGGCGATAAGCCGGCGCAAAATATAGCGAGACACGTGGCTACCTTCACAAGGAGGGGCTTCGTAAGATGGCACAAGGCGCTTGGAGATGCCATCGAGGGAAGCATATTGACAGTGGGTGAAAGCGCCTGTCAATATAAATGGAATTTAATTTCACTTTTGAGACAGCGCCGGCGACACCGGCCCGACAGGCGGACGACGACGCCAGAAAGACCTCAGCGTGCGCAAGCGAGTCACCAGGGACGAGACGGAGCTTGAAGTCGAAGGCGCGCAGCTTTCGTCGTCGCTGGTGCGCGGGCTCGGCATCCTGCGCGCTT
Organism: Mesorhizobium sp. M0227; assembly: GCF_040321855.1. NCBI lineage: Bacteria > Pseudomonadati > Pseudomonadota > Alphaproteobacteria > Hyphomicrobiales > Phyllobacteriaceae > Mesorhizobium > Mesorhizobium sp. M0227. The sequence continues at coordinate 97,113 of NZ_JAMYSJ010000007.1, forward strand.
TCCGCCCGGGCGATGCCTCACTCGGCAATCAGGACATCATTGCCCGCACCGGCCTGCCCAAGGCCACGGTTTCCCGCATCACCTATACGCTAAGCGCGCTCGGCTATCTCCTCTACGACAAGGACCTTGGCCGCTACAGCCTGGGACCAGCCACCGTGGCGCTGGGTTATTCGGCACTGAGTTCCAGTGCGGTTGTCCACGTCGCCCGGCCGCTGATGCAGCCGCTGGCCGATTTGACGGGGGCGGCGGTGGCGCTCGGCACCCGCGACAGCCTCAACATGGTCTATCTCGCCAACTGCCGGTCGGAGAGCCTTGTCACGCTGCGCCTCAACCCGGGCTCCTATCTGCCGATCTGGAAGACATCGATGGGGCTGGCCTATGCGGCGGCACTTTCATCCGAGGAGCGTGCCAGCCTTGTGGGGGCTTTGCAGGAGGCCGAGCCGGACAGGGCGGCGATGATCGCGGCGGCGATCGACGATGCGATCGCCCAGTATGCCGACAAGGGCTATGTGACGTCGTTCGGCGCCTGGCACAGCTACATCCATGCAGTCGGCGTGCCGTTCCGTCCGAGTGACGGCTCGCCGCTGGTTGCCATCACCTGCGGCGGCATCGGCGAGATCATCACGGAAGAGCGCGCGCATGCCGAGATCGGACCGGCGCTGGTGGCGATGGTGAAGGCGCTGGGCAGAGAGCTCGAGGGACATGCCGGGTAACGGGATTGGCCCAGACGATCGGCCTCGCATGCCGGCTTGAACTTGCCTGATGGTGACCGCACAGTCGCCGTCGATGGTATGGCGGTCGCGCGTGGTTGGCGTCCATCGGGTTCAGGTGACGGGGGGAGAATCAGATGCCGATGAATTTTGCAGGACGGTTCAGCGGTCGAGCGGCGGTGATCACCGGCGGCGCATCGGGCATCGGTCTGGCAGTGGCTCAGAGGATTGTCGAAGAGGGCGGACGGGTTTCAGTCTGGGATCGCGATCCGGCTCAGATCGAACAGGCCAAGGCTACCCTTCCCGGCCTCCACGGTGTTGCCATCGACGTCGCCAATGCGGCCGGTGTGGAACGCGCCAAGCAGTCGGCGATCGAAGCGCTTGGTGGTGTCGACATCCTGGTCACCAGTGCGGCGATCACCGGACCCAACATGACGACCTGGAATTACTCGGTCGAAGATTGGCAGAAGGTCATCGACATCAACATCAATGGCGTCTTCTATTGCAACAAGGCGCTTGTCCCGCACATGCTCGAGCGCAACTATGGCCGCATCGTCAACATCGCTTCGATCGCCGGCAAGGAAGGCAATCCCAACGCTTCGGCCTACAGCACCTCGAAGGCCGCGGTGATCGGCCTGACCAAGTCGCTCGGTAAGGAGTTGGCCAAGACCAAGGTGACGGTCAATTGCGTCACACCGGCGGCCGTGCGCACCGCGATCTTCAGGCAGATGAGCCAGGAGCACATCGACTTCATGCTGTCCAAGATACCGATGGCGCGCTTCGGCGAGGTCGACGAGGTGGCGGCGCTGATCTGCTGGATCGCCTCGGAAGAGTGTTCGTTCACGACCGCCGCCGTGTTCGACGTTTCCGGCGGCCGCGCCACCTACTGAGGCAGGACGCATCTCAATTCCGCGTGACGACGCAACGAACTGGAGCGTAGGGGCGTATAGTCCAGACGTCGAATCGACGTTGACGCAACAAAGCTATGCGGGAAAGCTATGACGCGGCATGACAGTTCAGCATGCGTGATGACCTGCCGGCGCGGGGCAACTGGTTGGCGGTTGACGGACGCTGCAGCCATCCGGCGGGAGCTTGCTTCCTTTGCTTAGGGCCGAGCCTGGCGCGCTGTCCGACGACGAGCTTCTGGACCGCTATCAGCGCGCCGCCTTCGACTATTTCCTCGAGAACGTGAACCCCGAAAACGGATTGGTCGCCGACACCTCGCGGCCGAATTCGCCGGCCAGCATCGCTGTCGTCGGCTTCGCGCTGTCCAGCTATCCGGTCGGCGTCGAGCGCGGCTGGATGGCGCGCGATGCCGCCGCGAAGCTGACGCTGGCCGCGTTGCGTTTCTTCTCGGCCGGCTCGCAAGGCAATGGCGAGGAGGTCACCGGCCACAAGGGTTTCTACTACCATTTCCTCGACATGCGGACCGGCCTGCGCGTCTGGCGCTGCGAACTGTCGATGGTGGATACGGCATTGCTGATATCGGGCATGCTGGTGGCGGGCGCCTATTTCTCCGGTGATGATGACGAGGAAGCCGAAATCCGCCAACTGGCCGAGGCGCTCTACCGGCGCGTCGACTGGCGGTGGGCACAAGGCTCAAGCCCGACCTTGCGACAAGGCTGGAAGCCGAGGAGCGGCTTTCTCCACTATGGCTGGGAGGGCTACAACGAAGCCACGATCCTCTACGTCCTGTCGATGGCCTCGCCCGACAGCCCGACTTCGGACAACAGCTACGAGGGCTGGACGGCGACCTATCAGTGGGAGAACATTTACGGCTACGACGTGCTGTATGGCGGTCCGCTGTTCATGCACCAGTTCTCGCATGCCTGGATCGATTTCGCCGGCATCCGCGACGCCTTCATGCGCGAGAAGAACTCGGACTATTTCGAAAACAGCCGCCGCTCGACCTATCTGCATCGCGACTATGCACGCCACAACCCTTACGGCTATGGCGGCTACGACGAGAACCTTTGGGGTCTTTCGGCGGGCGACGGGCCAGGCGGTTTTCGCACCAGCGTGGAGCGACAGCGCCGGCGGTTTTCCGGCTATGCCGCGCGCGGCGCGCCGTTCGGTCCCGATGACGGGACGATCGCGCCTTGGTCCTATCCGGCATCACTGCCTTTCGCCCCGGAGATCTGCCTGGCGGCGTTGCGCCATCTCGGTGAGCGCTACCCCGAGGTGATCGACAATTTCCGACTGCCGAGCGGTTTCAATCCGACATTGGCGAACCGACGTAAATTCGGGAGGCACGGCTGGGTGTCGGAAGGCCACTATGGGCTGGATCAAGGCATCGTGGTGATGATGATCGAGAACCATCGGTCAGGGTTGATCTGGAGACTGATGCGGTCAAATCAACACATCCGCAACGGCTTGCGCAAGGCCGGATTCAATGGCGGCTGGCTGTCTCAGCCGGCAAGCCCGGCGTCGGGTGGCGGCGATGTCGCGTGACCGGACCAGGGCTGCCGCCTTTCCTGTCGATCACAACGACATTGAGCTGATCAAGGGCGCCCATCCGCCGCACCGGAAGAACCCGCAGCCGGACGGTCCCTACAACCTCGTCGTCATCGGTGCCGGACCGGCTGGACTGACCGCCGCCTACGAAGCGGCCGGCCTCGGCGCAAAGGTCGCGCTCATCGAGCGCAACCTGATCGGCGGAACTTGCGTCAATGTCGGCTGCATCCCGTCGAAGTCGATCATCCGCACCGCAAGGCTTTATGCCGACATGCGCGACGCCGAGAATTTCGGCGGCGACATGCCGGACCGTCTTCACGTCAACTTTCAGCGCGCCATGACGCGGATGCGGCAGATCCGGCAGCGGATCAGCCGCGCCGATGCCGCCGATAGCCTGATTGCCGAAGGCATCGACCTTTATTTCGGTGAAGCGCGGTTTTCCGGAAGGGACGCTGTCACGGTCGCCGGACAAACCTTGCGTTTCAGAAAGGCGCTGATCGCGACAGGCGCGCGCCCGAGGCTGCCGACGATCTCGGGGCTTGCCGACGCCGGCTATCTCAGCAACGAGACCATGTTCGATCTCACGGAGTGCCCGAAGCGGCTTCTGGTCATCGGCGGCGGACCACTCGGTTGCGAAGCGGCGCAGGCCTTCTGCCTGCTGGGCGCGAAGGTCATCCAGGCGCAGCGCGAACCGATGTTCCTGCCCGGTGAGGAACGCGATGCCGCCCAAATTCTTTCGGACGCGCTGGCGCGCGAAGGTGTCGAAGTTCGCCTCAACACCGAGGTGGTGGCGGTGCGGACGGAAGGCGGCAAGAAGCTCGCCGACCTGGTGTGCGACGACGTCACGACGACGATTTCCGTCGACGAGATCATCACCGGCATCGGCCGATCGCCCAATGTCGACGGCCTCGACCTAGAAAACGCCGGGGTGGCATATGATGCCGACGGTATCAAGGTAGACGACTGTCTCCGCACCACAAATCCGCGCATCTATGCGGCGGGCGATGTCTGCCTCGCCTACAAATTCACCCACACCGCCGAGGCGACAGCCCGCATGGTCGTGCGCAATGCCCTGTTTCTCGGACGCAGGAAACTGAGCGAACTGGTCATTCCGTGGTGCACCTATACCGATCCGGAGATCGCCCATGTCGGCCTCTATCCGGCGGAGGCGCGCCAGAGCGGCATTCCGGTCAAGACCTATACGGTGCTGATGCACGATGTCGCCCGTGCGGTGATGGACGGCGAGGAGGAGGGTTTTGTCAAAATCCACGTCAGGGAGGGGTCCGACCGCATCCTGGGCGCCACGGTCGTCGCCAGCCATGCCGGCGAGATGATCAATGCGGTGTCGCTGGCGATCAAATCGGACATGGGACTGCGGGCGCTGGCCGACGTCATCCATCCATTCCCGACGCAGGCGCAAGGCATCAAGATGGCCGGTGACGCCTATCGGCGGACAAGGCTCACCTCATCATGGAAGCATCTGGCGGGCCGCTGGTTGGCGTGGTCCAGGCGATGGTGACATTCGGCAGGGCGCGCAACTGGTGCATCTGACATTCAGCGACGATGCGGCGCTTGACGAAAGCGGCGTTCGGCTGAACAAGTCGAAGCCGATTGTTGTGGTTTTGGGGCCGTCGCGCATGTCGTCTGGAATGAAGCCTCCGGCGCAAAGCCCAGAGCGTCCGCTTTGAAACCCGCGGACGCACAACCGCTCGACGCTGCCTCCGCGGCGAAAGCCGGGCGACGTGTGCTGGTTGTGTCCCACGATCCGGCCTTTCCGCCGATCTCCGGCGCGGATTTGCGGAACTACCGCAATGCTGAGTCTGCTGCGCAATTCGGCCCGGTCTGCCTGGTGTCTGTGCTGCCGCAGGCGACGGAAACAACCGATCCGTCGATCCGCACCGAAGCCTTGTCGATCAAGGGAGAGGCCCGCTCCGCTTCGATCGGGTGGTGGCGCATAAGGGCGGAGCGTCGCATCTCGCGCGTCGCCTTGACGCGGCTGGAGGCACTGGTTCGGGACTTCCGCCCCGATACGGTGCTGATCGAGGGCATCGGCCTGTTCAAGCTGCTGCGGCCTTTGCGGGCATTGACGAAACATCTCATCCTCGACATGCACAACGTCGAGTCCGACTTGGCGGGGCAGTTGCGGCACGTCGATGTGAAGCGGCCTGCGGTGGCGACGATCAGCGCGGGCCTTGGCATCCGGCGTCTCGAGAGAAAAGCGATTGCCCTTGTCGACCGGGTCTGGGTCTGCTCGAGCCAGGATCGAGAGCGGTTGATGGCGCTTTCCCGGCATAAGTTGCCGATCGACGTCGTTCCAAACGGAATTCCGCACGCCGGGCACAGCCCCGAAACGCTGCCCGCCGAGCCCGGATCCGGCGAAAGCTTTCCGGTGATCCTGTTCGTCGGCCATCTCGGCTATCCGCCAAACGTCGACGCCGTCCAGAGATTAGCCGGCTCCATACTTACGCGCATCCGACTGGCCTTGCCGACCGCGACATTGATTCTCGCTGGGCGCAACCCGGCAACGGCCGTGCAAGCGCTGGCAGGATTGCGGGGCGTGGAGCTTGTCGAAGACCCCGAAGACATGGCGCCGCTTCTTTCGAGAGCGCATCTCACCATCATCCCGCTTGCGGCAGGCGGCGGCACCCGCATCAAGATTTTGGAGGCGATGGCGTGGGGCGTGCCGGTGATCGCCACGCCTCTGGCGGCCGAGGGCCTGGATCTGGTCGACGGGGAGGAGCTGCTGCTGTCGGATACCGATGAAGGGCTTGCCGGAATGGCTGTCGGACTCTGCCTGGATGCCGACCGCAGGGCACGGCAGCGCATCCGCGCGCATCAAGCGGTTTGGGCAAGGTTCGGCCCAGAAGCCATCCGCAATGCTGTCCGCGGCGGGCTGGGGCTGGACGAGGCTGGCACATGATCCGTCCCTCCACCAGATATGGAGGAGCCACATCGTTCCACATCGCTTGCAGGAGCCCCGCTTCGCACCACGTCCAGCCGGAATTTCGTGGTCTGCCCTATCAGGATGCGTGCTGAAGCTCTTGCCGAATGGGGCCGAGATAGGTTTGCGGATGCAAGCGTCCCCAAACATGGCCCCGGTCGGTCAGATGCGCGACCTGCTCTATCCAGCGTCTCGGCGCATCGGGGTCCCTCACCTCATGCCAGTCGTCGACGATAATGACAGGCAGGCCCTGGTAGAGCGGGTCGAGCGGCGAGGTCCTGGTGACGACGATGCAGCCGAGATAAAACAGCTCCCATGTCCTATGGCAGTCCAGGCCATTGCCTTCGGTGGACAGCACGAGCGGATATTGCGAGTATAGTTGCCAGATCGAGCGCTGGGAGACCCGTTTCGTCAGGAAATCGACATGCGGACATCCGCCCAGGGCATCAAGCAGTTCCCGGCGCTGCCTCGAGCCATTGCTGATGCTGAAATCAGAGAACAGCCTGGGCGGGCGGCGGTCCACATGATCCTGCCGGGCGCGTATGATTTCCAGTTGCTTCACAAGCCCTGCCGGCGTGGCAAGGGACCGAGGCGTGTGAAGATCGAGCCCGATCGGGAAAGGCTTCACTCTGGGGTGAGTGCCGTCACAATTCTGGCTGTACCAAGAGACCAGGAAAGGGTTGGCGAGAAGTTGGTCGACGGTGTCCTTCGCCAGATCCGACGGCACCGAAGCATCTCCGTCGGTCGTCAGCAGCGTGAACGGTGCCGTGATCGTCGGCAGCACGATCCTCACGAACGTGTCGAGGTCGCAGGTTTGCGCATCCCTGGACAAGGTGCTCAGGCGCAGCCAGACGATGCCATGCGCGCCGCTGTAATGTTGGCGGAAAAATGCCTCGCTCTGCGTCGATGCAGTTGGCGCGTTGCGATACCAGCGCGGCCCGGCGAAATCGCAGAAATGCCCGATGCCCTGCGACCACAGCACGGGCGGAACGTCAAGAAACCTTAGCGCCCTGGAATAGACGACTCTTTTGACAGCCCTTCGAAACCTGCCCATCGGCAACTCCTAGCGCGGATGGCAATAGCGTTGCAACGTACTGCCTGGCATATTCGCCTTGAGCCGAACCCGGGCTAAAAATTTCGAGCCGTCTGGCGGCGTCGCAACTGGCTGACGATCTCGCCGGCTGCAGTGCCGCGACCAACTCCCGGCACGGACGGAGGCACGCGGCGGTCTACAGACTTGATCGCGGCAAAGGTCGAAGTGCTTGCGGTTCAGCGCAAGACCGCACATCTCAATCGTGCAATTCCCGCGATATCGGCGGACCGAGGGAGAAATCGGAGAACGTTACCTCAAAGCCCTCGCGTTGCGGCGAACAGCACATCATGCCGATATCGACCGTCTTCGAGGTCGGGAAATAGGCAAGCCGCACAGGCTTCCAGTGGCCGTCGGAAGCATCGAGGTACTGGACGCGGATCGCCTCGGCGTGACGGGTCAACCGGATCCTGACGCCGTTCGGATCGGCATGAATGGCGACCAGCGACCAGTCTGACGTGTCGTTGGTGACGACAACGGAGAAATAGGCAAGGCCGTCGGTGTACTCGATACCGGCCTTGATCCAGTGCGTTTCGCTGAGCCGGACCATCAGCCCGGCCTGATCATAGAGGACTTCGTAGTCGCCTTTGACCGTGACTTCGGCGCTGAAATCGCCTTCGACCGGCCGGTGCAGGAAGTGGCCGTTGTCGCGCCAGAAACCGTAGAAGGTCTCGCGCCAGAAATCGGTCTCCTTACCGGTGCGCACACGAACGCTGTCGCCGTCGATAGAATGGTGCGGCGGCGGGTTAAGCCAGATCAGATCTTGCACTGTCATCCTTTCGCGCCGTCCAATCCAGATGTGCATGGCGGTGTTGCCGGCATGATCGGCAGTGACCGATCAGTCAGGCTGATCGGTCGACGGCCGATCAGCCTGCGAACGTATAGGCCGTCTTCACCGTGGTGTAGAACTCCGCCGCATAGTGGCCCTGCTCGCGCGGCCCATAGCTCGAACCCTTGCGGCCGCCGAAGGGAACATGGAAATCGACACCCGCCGTCGGCAGGTTGACCATCACCATTCCGGCCTCCGAATTGCGCTTGAAGTGCGTGGCATGCTTGAGGCTCGAGGTGCAGATGCCGGAGGTCAAGCCGAAGGGCGTGTCGTTGGCGACGGAAAGCGCCTCGTCATAGTCCTTGACGCGAATGACGCTGGCGACAGGTCCGAAAATCTCCTCGCGCGAACTGCGCATGGCATTGGTGGCCTCGGTCAGCAATGCCGGCTGCAGATAGAAGCCTGGCGTCTTGCGGTCGAGCCGCTCGCCGCCGAAGGCGAGCGTGGCACCTTCCCTGACGCCGATGGCGATATAGTCCTCGTCCTGCTTCAGCTGCGTCGCGTCGACGACAGGACCGATCTGGGTCTGCGCGTCGAGCGCATCGCCGATGACCAGTTTGCTCATGCGATCCTTGAGGGCATCGACGAAACGGTCATGGATGGCCTCGGTCACGATCAGCCTGGACGACGCGGTGCAGCGCTGGCCGGTCGAGAAGAAGGCGCCATTGAGCGCGCAATCGACGGCGATCGCAAGATCGGCATCGTCGAGCACGACCAGTGGGTTCTTGCCGCCCATTTCAAGCTGGAACTTGCGCATGTGTTCGATGCTTGCCGCGGCAACGCGCTTGCCGGTACCGACCGAGCCGGTGAAGCTGATGGCGTTGACGTCGGGACTGTCGAGCATCGCCTGACCGACCACCGAACCCTTGCCCATGACGAGATTGAGCACGCCCTTCGGCAGGCCGGCGCGATGCAGGATGTCGACAATGGTCCAGGCGCTCTCGGGAACCAGCTCCGCCGGCTTGAAGACGACGGTGTTGCCGTGGGTTAATGCCGGGGCGATCTTCCAGGCCGGAATGGCGATCGGAAAATTCCATGGCGTGATGATGCCGACCACGCCGACCGCCTCGCGCGTCATCTCGACGCCGACGCCCGGTCGCACGCTCGGCACGACCTCTCCGGTCAAACGCAACGTTTCGCCGGCAAAGAAATCGAAAATCTGGGCGGCGCGAATGGTCTCGCCGATGCCTTCGGCCAGCGTCTTGCCTTCCTCACGCGCCAGGTTGCGGCCAATCTCGTCCTTGCGCGCCAAAATCTCGTCGGAGGCCTTTTTCAGCACCGCGTGACGCGCCAGCGGACCGGAGCGGGACCAAGCCGGGAACGCTGCCTTGGCCGCGGCGATCGCCTGCTTGGCCTGTTCGACACCCGCCGAGGCATAATCGCCGACGATGTCACCGGTATCCGAGGGGTTGATGTTGCGCGAACCGGCGTCGCCGACCCACTCGCCATCGATGAGGTTCTTTCGAAACAGCGTCATATCGTATGTTCCTGCTTGTTGGCCGCGCGGGCATCTGTCTGAACTGGTATTTGCCAGACAATTGCCTCGCGGGAAAGCAAACAGTGAACCAGCAGCCGCGACAAAAATCCCCGCTTGCGCCGCGCGGATGGCGGGCGACGACAATGCCCCATCGAGCCTCGATGCAGCCAACAGCCACGATGCATCGTTCGGCTTGGGGCCGATTTGGTCTGTACACAGATGTCCATAGCCTTGATTTGCCTGAGGCAGCGTGTCATGCGTCGTGTCGATGGCAGCTCTCGAAACGACGATTCAGCGCGCCGGCGCCACCGGCAATATCAAGGCCACTCGCGAAGACTGGCTGAAGCTTGCGCTTGAAACGTTGATCTCTGACGGGGTCGAACGCGTCCGCGTGCTGACGCTTGGACAGAAGCTCGATGTGTCGCGTTCCAGCTTCTACTGGTATTTCAAGAGCCGACAGGATCTGCTCGATCAATTGCTGGATTACTGGCGGCAGACCAACACCAGGTTCATCGTCGAACGGGCCAGGCGGCCTTCCGCGACCGTCATCCGCGGGGTGATGAGCATTTTCGAATGCTGGGTGGACGAAAAACTGTTCGATCCGCAGCTGGATTTCGCGATCAGGGCCTGGGCCCGCCGCTCGCCCGCCATCAGGCGCGCGCTCGACGAGGCCGACGAGGAGCGCGTCAACGCCATCCGCGACATGTTCATGCGCCACGGCTATGAGGAAGAAGACGCGTTCGTGCGAGCCCGTGTGCTGTATTTCATGCAGATCGGCTATTACTCGCTTGAGCTCAACGAGCCGATGAGCAGCCGCCTGCCTCACGTCGCCGGTTATCTGCGCAGCTTCACCGGCCAGGAGCCTCCGGCGGAGGATGTCGAAGACTTCTCGCGCTATGTCGAGAAAACGCTTTCGCGCAACCGATAGTACGGCCCGTTCGGCCCCCGCGGCTGGCGACTTCGCGGGCGCGCATCGGCCCAAATAGCAAGCACGTTTGCTGCCGATAGCAGCGGAGGCGCCCCTCTGCCGCATCGGCGCAAAGCGACATCATGGACCGTTCATTCCGTCCTCCGCCAAGCTCTGGACACATATGTACAATACCGATAGGGTACGCCACACTGACTGGGTGGAGTGCGACAGGATGAAATCCCAATACAGGGCGATCGTCATCGGCGGCGGCGTGGTTGGAGCCTCGGTGCTCTATCACCTGGCGAAGTTCGGCTGGAGCGACGTCGCGCTTATCGAACGCGAGGTACTGACAGCGGGATCGAGCTGGCATGCGGCCGGCGGATTCCATGCGCTGAACGCCGATCCCAACATCGCCGCCCTGCAGGCCTATACGATCGACCTGCTCTCCGAGGTCGAGAAGGAATCGGGCCAGAGCATCGGCATGCACATGACCGGCGGCATCTCGGTCGCCTCGGCGCCCGAGCGCTGGGAATGGCTCAAGGCCTCCTACCGCATCTTCCAGACCATGGGCATCGACGATGTCCACCTGGTCGGTGTCGATGAGATCAAGCAGCGCTGCCCGATCCTCAACACCGACGGCATGCTGGGAGGCCTCTTTGCCGCGCGCGAGGGCCATATCGATCCCTCAGGCGTCGTGCACGCCTATGCCAAGGCAGCCAGGCTGCGCGGCGCCGACATCATCGAGCACAACCGGGTGCTGGAACTGAACCGCCGCGCCGATGGCGGTTGGGACGTGGTCACCGAGAAGGGCACGGTGATTGCCGAGCACGTCGTCAATGCCGGCGGACTGTGGGCCAAGCAGGTCGGCAGGATGGCCGGCATCGACCTGCCGGTATCGCCGATGGAACACCATTATCTCGTCACCGAGGCATTGCCCGAAATCCAGGCGCTGGACATGGAATTGCCGCTGATCGTCGATCTCGAAGGCTTCACCTACATGCGCCAGGAGCAGAAAGGCCTTCTGCTTGGGATCTATGAGGTCAACCACAAACACTGGAACATGGACGGGGCGCCCTGGGACTACGGCATCGAACTGATCCAGGAAAATACCGACCGCATCGCCGACGAGCTGGCGCTCGGCTTCAGCCGTTATCCCTGCCTGGAGACAGCCGGCATCAAGCGCTGGGTAAACGGCGCCTTCACCTTCTCACCGGACGGCAATCCGCTGGTCGGCCCGGTGCGCGGCGTGCCCAATTACTGGGTGGCGTGCGGCGTCATGGCCGGTTTCCTGCAAGGCGGCGGCGTCGGCAAGTCGCTGGCCGAATGGATGATCCATGGCGAGCCGGAAGCCGACGTCTACGGCATGGACATCGCCCGCTATGGCGACTTCGCCTCCAACCGCGAATACATCAGGCAGACCACCGGGCAGTTCTATTCGCGCCGCTTCGTCATGAGCTATCCCAACGAACAGCTGCCGGCGGGACGGCCCTTGAAGACAGCCGGCGCGCATGACGCGATGGATGCCGCCGGCGCGCGCTGGGGCAATTCATGGGGCATGGAAGTGCCGCTCTATTTCGCGCCGCAAGGCTTCGTCGAGACACCGACGCTGAAGCGCTCCAACCCCTTCGACATTGTCGCACAGGAATGCCGCAAAGTGCGCGAAGGTGTCGGCCTGCTCGATATATCAGCTTTCTCGCGCTACGAGATCACCGGTCCGCGGGCCGAGGCTTGGCTGGACCGGCTGCTTGCCTGTGCGCTGCCCAGGCCGGGACGCGCCAAGCTCGCGCCGATGCTGGGCGAAAACGGCAAACTCAAGGGCGACCTCACCGTCTTCAACTGGGGCGATGGCTCCTGGTGGATCATGGGATCCTACTATCTGCGCCAGTGGCATATGCGCTGGTTCGAGCAGCATATGAGCGAAGGCGTCACCGTCCGCGACATTTCGGACGCCATTGTTGGTTTCTCGCTCGCCGGACCCAATGCGCGAATGCTGCTCGAGCGGCTGACACACCAGGATGTCTCGCACGAGGCTTTCGGCTTCCTCGCCTGCAAGACATTGGATGTCGGCCTGGTGCGGGCCAAGGTCGGTCGGCTGTCGGTCATCGGCGAGCTCGGCTACGAGATCCATTGCCAGGCCAATGAGCACGCGGGCCTGCGCCGTGCGCTGCTTGCCGCAGGCAGCGATCTGGGCGTCACCGAATACGGCTTCGGCGCGGTCAATTCGCTGCGCCTCGAAAAGAGCTTTGGCATCTGGTCGCGCGAGTTCACGCAGGACTATACGCCTGATGAGACCGGGATGGACCGCTGGATCGCCTTCGACAAGGGCGATTTCATCGGGCGGGAGGCGGCCCTGAAAGAGCAGAAGGCTTCATCGAGGCGCACGCTGGTGACGCTCGAAATCGACGCGGCGGATGCCGATGCCAGTGGCTACGAGCCGGTCTGGAACAGAGGCAGGCTTGCCGGCTTCGTCACCTCCGGCGGCTATGGCCATACGGTCGGCAAGAGCCTCGCCATGGCGCTGGTCGAGCGCGAGGCGGCCGAGATCGATACGCAGTTGACAACCCACATCGTCGGCGTCGAAAGAGGTGCGCGCGTCATCGCTTCGTCGCCATACGATCCACTGGGCAAGGCGATGCGGGCATGACCGATCGAACCGGCGGCATCCGTGCAAAAGACCATGCAATGATCCACGTTCCCTTCAGAAAATCAGATCTGTCCGGCACGCCATGACCAGACGCTATTCCGCATTGTCGCTGTTCAAGGAGGGCCTGGCCGGCCAGACCGGCTGGAAGCCGGCCTGGCGCTCGCCCGAGCCGAAGCCAGCCTACGACGCGATCGTCATCGGCGGCGGCGGCCATGGGCTGGCGACGGCCTATTACCTGGCAAAGAACCACAACATCACCAGGGTCGCTGTGCTGGAAAAGGGCTGGATCGGCGGCGGCAACACCGGCCGCAACACCACCGTGGTGCGCTCCAACTACTATTACCCGGAAAGCGTTGAGCTCTACGGGCTGGCGCACCGCCTTTACGAAGGGCTGGGCAAGGACCTGAACTACAATGTCATGCTGTCGCAGCGCGGCATGGTCAATCTGTGCCACTCGACCGCGGAGATGGAGATCGGGGCGCGCACCGTCAACGCTATGCAGATCAACGGTATCGATGCCGAATTGTTTTCTCCCGAGGATGTGCGCCGGGTGGCGCCGATCTACAATTTTTCGCCGGACGCGCGCTTTCCGGTGTTCGGCGGCATCTGGCAAGGCAAGGCCGGCACGGCGCGCCATGACGCCGTCGCCTGGGGCTACGCGCGGGCGGCGAGCCGGCTCGGCGTCGATATCATCCAGAACTGCGAGATCACTGATTTCATCATCGAAGGCGGCCGCTGTCGCGGCGTCCAGACTTCGCGTGGCGCGATCCGTGCCGACCGCATCGGCATGGCGGTAGCCGGGCATTCTTCGGTGCTGGCGGCAAAGGCCGGCTTCCGGCTGCCGATCAAATCCTATGCGCTGCAAGCCTGCGTGTCCGAGCCGGTCAAGCCGATCCTCGACACGGTGGTGCTGTCGCCCGGCTGCGGCGTCTATGTCAGCCAGTCGGACAAGGGCGAGATCGTCATCGGCGGCGGCCTTGACCGCATCCCTTCCTATGCGCAGCGCGGCAATCTGCCGACGCTGGAGGAGGTGATTGCCGGTCTTTTGGAAATGTTCCCGATCTTCGGCCAGCTCAAGCTGATGCGGCAATGGGCCGGGATCGTCGATGTCGTGCCGGACTCCTCGCCGATCATAGGCGAATCACCGCTGCCCGGCCTGTTCCTCAATTGCGGCTGGGGCACGGGCGGCTTCAAGGCTATCCCCGCCGGCGGCACGCTGCTGGCGCAGTTGCTGGCGACCGGCAAGCACAACGACATCAGCCGCCCCTTCGACCTCGATCGCTTCGCCAGCGGGCGGCTGATCGACGAAGCGGCCGGCTCCGGCATCGCGCATTAGAGGCAATCATGCAGTTGTTCCCTTGCCCATTTTGCGGCCCGCGTGACGAGACCGAATTCCACTATGGCGGCGATGCCGGCAACATCAGGCCTGACGGTGCCGACGTGCCGATCGATCGCTGGGCTGAGTACCTCTATCTGCGCGGCAATCCGAAAGGCACGGCGCGCGAGATCTGGGTTCACATGATTTGCGGCGAGTTCTTCGTCATGGGGCGGGACACCATCACCCACAAGGTGCTGTCTTCGGCCGCTCTCGACGGGGAGCATGCCGCGTGACCGCCTCGCGTCTTGCCGCCGGCGGCAGCGCCATCGACCGCTCGCGCCCGATCCGCTTCAGCTTCGACGGCGCCACCGTGCATGGCTTTGCCGGCGACACCATCGCCTCGGCGCTGCTGGCCGGCGACGTCGCGGTCGTCGGCCGCAGCTTCAAATATCACCGGCCGCGCGGCATCTGGGGTGCCGGCGTCGAGGAGCCGAACGCGCTGGTCGATCTCGGCGGCAGCGTGCCAGCGAAGCCCAACACGCGCGCCACGACCGAGCCGGCGCGCGACGGGCTGGTGGCGAAAAGCGTCAACGCCACGCCCAGCGCGCTGGCCGACCGCAACGCCTTTCTCGACCGTTTCGCGCGCTTCATACCGGCGGCGTTCTACTACAAGACTTTCATGTGGCCGGACTGGCACAGGTTCGAGCCGCGCATCCGCGCCATGGCGGGATTGGGCACAGTCGACGCCGACTGGATCTCGCCGGGCACGGCGGACCAGATCAACCATCATTGCGATGTGCTGGTTGTAGGCGCGGGACCCGCAGGGCTGGCGGCGGCAAGGCTGGCGTCTGGTGCTGGCCTGACCGTCACACTGGTCGACGACCAGCATAGCCCCGGCGGATCGCTCGGCCATCGTGCCGCGGAGATCGACGGCAAGCCGGCGGCCGTATGGGTCAAGGAGACGATTGCCGAGCTTGCCGCTGGCGGTCACCTCATCCTGCCTTCGACCATCGCCTTCGGCATTTACGACCACAATCTGGTCGGGCTGAACCAGCGTCATCTCGACGGCCGGCCGGATACGCTGTGGCGGGTCAGGCCGCGCCAGATCGTGCTGGCGGCCGGCGCCATCGAGCGGCCGCTGCCCTTCGCCAACAACGACCTGCCGGGCATCCTATCGGCGGATGCGGCGCTCGCCTATCTCCGGCGCCACGCTGTGCTGGTCGGCCGCCGCATCGTCGTCGCCACCAGCAATGACAGCGCCTATGAGGTGGCGGGGGCGCTTGCCGAGGCCGGCGCCGAAGTCAGGCTTGTCGACATCCGGCGCGACGGCACGCCTGCCGCGCCGGCCAATGTCCGGCTGGCCAAAGGGCGTTCTCTCATATCCGCCAGCGGCAGGCTGCGCGTCGACGGCGTAACGCTCGACGACGGCACGAGGTTCGATGCCGATTGCGTCCTGATCTCGGGCGGCTGGACGCCGACCATCCATCTCTTCGGCCAAGCCAAGGGCAAGCTCGCCTGGAGCGAGGCGCGCGCGGCCTTTCTGCCGGGCGATCCGGTTGATAACATCGCGGTGGCAGGTGCGGCTGCCGGCGCGGTTTCCTTGTCGGAGGTGTTTGCTGGTGCCAGCACCGCCGTTGCATCGCTCGGCCAGACGAAGGCTCCCCTACCGCGGAGCACCGGACCGGAGGCGACGGACGGCATAGTCGCCGCATGGCCGATGCCGGGCTCGAAGGGACGCATCTGGATCGACTATCAAAACGACGTGACCGTGAAGGACGTCGAGTTGGCAGCGCGCGAAAACTTCGTCTCGGTCGAACATCTGAAGCGCTACACCACGCTCGGCATGGCGACCGACCAGGGCAAGACCTCCAACCTGCCCGGCCTGGCGCTGATGGCCGGTATCACCGGGCGTACGGTGCCGGAGGTCGGCACCACCACCTATCGTCCGCCATTCACCCCGGTGCCGCTGGCAAGCTTTGCCGGCACGCGCGTCGGCGAATTGATGGCACCGGTGCGCCGGCTGCCGCTCGAAAATGTCCACCGCGCCAATGGCGCCGTCTTTCAGGAATATGGCGGCTGGCTGCGCCCGGCCCACTATGGTGGCTACGCAGATGCGGAGCGTTCGATCGCGGACGAGGCACGGCGCGCCCGTCAATCCGTGGCGCTGTTCGATGGTTCGACGCTCGGCAAGATCGAGGTGATCGGGCCGCAGGCGGCGGCATTCGTGGATTTTCTGTACTACAACACCATGTCGACGCTGAAGCCCGGCCGCTGCCGCTACGGCTTCATGCTGTCGGAGAACGGCGTGGTCTTCGACGACGGCGTTCTGGTGCGGCTGGACGAGCATCGCTTCGTCGTCTCGGGCTCGTCCTCGCATGTCGCTGCCGTGCACGCCCGGCTGGAGGAATGGCGTCAGGACCGTTTTGGGCGTAGCGCGGTCTATATTCACAACGCCACATCGGACATGGCAACGTTGACAGTTTCAGGACCGAACGCCCGAAAACTGCTCGGAGCGCTGGATCTCGGTCTTTCGCTCGGCGATGCCGACCTGCCGCATATGGCAATCGGTCATGGCACCTATGCCGGCGACGAAGTCCGCATCGCCCGAGTCAGCTTCACCGGGGATCGGAGCTACGAGATCTCGATCCGGGCGGATCGCGCCGAGCCGCTATGGGCGCATCTGCGCCAAGCCGGCCAGGCGCTCGAGGCCGTCGTCATCGGACTCGAGGCGCTGATGATCCTGCGGGCAGAGAAAGGCTTTATCGTCATTGGCAAGGACACTGACGGCACCACGTTGCCGCATGATCTCGGCGTCGACGGTCCGCGCGCCAAGCGCCAGACCGAGTTCGTCGGCCGCCGCTCGCTGTTCACAGAGGAGGCTTCGCGCGGAAACCGCATGCAGCTTGTCGGGCTAGCGGTGCCGCAAGGCGAAGCGCCGCTGCCTACCGGAGCGCACGGCATCAAACGGATCGACGGCAGATTGCGCAGCCAGGGCTTTGTCACCTCGAGCTACCACAGCCCAACGCTCGGCCGCCCGGTTGCGCTTGGGCTGATCGAGCGCGGCGCGACGCGGCACGGCGAGACGATCGACATCCAGCACCTCGGCAAGATCAGCAAGGCGACGATTACCGCCCCTTGCGCCTTCGACCCGGCAGGAGACCGGCTGCATGCGTGATCTCGCGGAAAAATGGTCCGTTGCACCGGACTGGCAGGGCGCGGTTATCGCCACGCCGGGCCTTGCGATACGAGCAGCCCTCGGCCTCAACCAGTTGCTGGTCAGCGGCAACCTCGACGCGTGGGCACGGGCTTCCGGTGTCGACGGAACTGGCGTAGGCGCTTTTGGCCCCGCACAAGGCGACCGCTATGCGGCGCGGCTGGCGCGCGACCGGTTGCTCGTCGTGTCGAACAGCCCCTTCGTCATCGCCACGGGCTGGCATGCAGACGGGTTCGCGGTGACGGCGATCAGCGCCGGCTTACAGGTGTTCGAAATCGAAGGAACGGCCCTCGACGCCTTTATCGCACGGGGGACGACGCTCGATCCTAGCCAGCCAAGTGCCAGTGCAGCGCTTTCCTTCGCCGGCATCAGCGCCGTCGTCTATTGCCATGACGGCAAGCTGCGCATCCATGTCGATCGCGGTCTTGCCGCCTATCTCTGGGCATGGATGGAAATTGCCGTCGGCAACATCGCCGCCGGATCAGCCGATTAGCCGGCGGCAGTGCGATCCGGTCAGAGCGTGAACGACCAGAACAGGCAGGCCAGCGTCGCGGCGGCAAAGACCACGAAGAACAGGCTGCGCAGCAGCACGTTGCGGCGCAGCTCGTTCATGACGAAGTGACAACCGACGATCGCCGCCGCAAACAGGAACCGCCAGTTCAGCAATGCCCACACGGCGCTGCCCTGCCCGAACGCCCATCTGGCGACAAGACAGCCGACGATGGTCGCAAACAGGGCGATCACGGTCCAGAAGAGGGCGTCGGCGGCATGGGTCAGGACGATGCCGGCCGCCCTGATCGGCAGGATCATCATCAGCATTGCGCTGAAGAAATAGACAGCGGCAATCGGGATGAACACGCCGGCGTCGGCGATGCTGTCAAGGCGCCTGACGCCGATGGCACCATAGGGATAGCCGTGCCTGGCGACAGCCAGGCTCAACGCCATGAGCAAGGCGGTCAGCACGGCGACCAATGCGAAGGATGTGAGGGCTTTGCTCATGACGTTCCTGTCCCAGACGAATCAGACAGGAACGTTTTTAGCGGGCAGTCGTAAATTGCGTAAGCGAGATCAATCACTACGCGAATTTCGATTGCGGCGTAATCCGCCGACGGCGTCTATTCGGCGGCGATCCTGCCTGCCGAGCGGTTGGCCAGCACGAAGCCGACCTCGTCGACCGCCTGCGCGGCACGCTTAAGGATCGCCTCGGAGTGTAGCACGCCGTCGGTGAAATCCTTGTCGGTGGCGTAGACGGCGGTGGGCAGCGCAAAGGCCTCGAAGAAGCCGAACAGCGGCCGCAGCTGATGTTCGACAATCAAGGCGTGGCGCTCGCCACCGCCGGTCGCCGTCAACACGATGGGCTTCCCCCGCAGCGCTGCCGGATCGATCAGGTCGAAGAAGTGCTTGAACAGGCCGGTATAGCTGCCCTTGTAGGTCGGCGAGCCGACGACGAGCACGTCGGCGGCGAGGATTTCCTCCAGGATCACGCGCGCCTGGCCGTCGAGATCGCGGGCCCATTTCGCCGTTCCCAGCGACGGACCGAGGTCCTCGATATCATAGGTGCTCGCCGACAGGCTGTGGCTGGCGGCGATGTCCCTGGTGACCAGATCGACGAAGGCGCGCGTCTTTGACGGCCGGGTGATGTTGCCGGAAAAGCCGACGACTGTTGGATTTGACATGGCAGTGAACCTCTTGGGGTATAGTGGCCGAAAAATTTTGCTGTGGCGAGCCTCTCGCCCGCCGGTGAGAAATCAGCTCCAGGCGTGCAGCGGCGGGTTTTCGCCGTTGAGGAAATATTTGCCGAGGATCGAATATTTCCAGCGCACCGGATCGTGCAGCGTGTGCGTGCGCGCGTTGCGCCAATGCCGGTCGAGATTGTGTTCGGCCAGCGTTGAGCGGGTCCCCGCAAGTTCGAACAGCTTGTTGGTGGCGGCAATGGCGATCTCGGTCGACAGGATTTTTGCCTCGGCGGTGACGATCTGGGCGTGCGCCACCGTGTCGGCGGTCGGCTCGATCACCGCCCGGTCGATTGCCAGGCCGGCCTTTTCCAGCAGCGCCTGCGCCGCGTGCAGGCGCAGCGTCAGGTCGCCGATGGCCTGGATGGTGTAGGGATCGTCCCAGGCATTGTCGACGCCACTGTCGATCCAGGCTCGGCTCTTGGTCCTGACGAAATTGACCGTCTCGTCGATCGCTGCCTGGGCGATGCCGGTGTCGACCGCCACTTGGATGATCTGGAAGATGGCGCCGTCGGCGGTTGGCCTGTCAAAACCCTTGTAGCCTGGCACCAGATGCGTCTTCGGCACCTTGACGTTGTCGATGATGACGGTGCCGGACAGCGTCGTGCGCTGGCCGAAGCTCGACCAATCGTCGATGACGGTCAGGCCGGGCGCGCCGCGGTCGGCGATCGCATACCAGGCACGGCCTTGGTCATCGAGCGCGACGATCGGCACGAGATGAGCGAGCAGCGCGCCGGACGAATAGAATTTGCGGCCATTGACGACGACATGGTCGCCGGCATCGGTGAAGCGGGTTTCGAAATCGGCGGCGCGTTTGGAGCCGAACTCGGAAAAGGCGTTGCCGAACCGCGTGCCTTTCAACGCTTCGGCAAACAGCAGCTTCTGCTGGTCCGCGTCGGACACGGTGCGGATGGCGGCGACCACGCCGAGATGGTTCTGGGCAATCTGGCCGATCGAGGAATCGGCCGCCGAGATGATCTCGATCACCTTCGCCAGCGTCGCATAGGACAATTCCGGCCCGCCGAATGCCTTGGGCACGTTGATCGACCACAGGCCGCTTTGCGAAAAGGCATCGAGTTCGGCAACCGGCCAGATCCGCTCGCGGTCGCGCCTTGAGGAGTCCTTGACGAATTCGGCGGCGAGCGCGTGGGCGATAGCAATCGCCTCGGCGGCGTCCTTGATGATGTGCGCCGGCGCGGTCGGTCTTGCGACTGCCGGCACGGCGGCGGAAGCCTGGTCGGTCTTGACGGTCGAAACGGTCATTTCACTGCTCCTTGGGATTTCATTTCAGGCAACGGCATGGAGATGGGCTGGTTTGACGGCGGGCGAAGGCTGTTGCCCGGCGGTCGATTGACCGAGGTAGAAGGCCCTGATGTCCTCGCGCTGGCGAAGCTCGGCGGCCGCACCAGTGAGAACGGAGACGCCGTTTTCGAGCACAGTGGCGTGGTCGGCATAACGGAGCGCCACCGCCGAATTCTGCTCGGCGACCAGGATCGACAGGCCGGTCTCGCGGTTCAGCTTTCTGAGCGTCTGGAAGATGTCCTGGACGATGAGCGGGGCGAGACCCATCGACGGTTCGTCGAGGACCAGCAGGCGCGGCCGCGACATCAGCGCCCGGCCGATGGCGGTCATCTGCTGTTCGCCGCCAGAAGTCAGGCCGGACGATGTCCGGCGCTTTTCCCTGAGCCTCGGGAAATAGCCGTAGATCCGCTCGAGATCTTCGTTGATCTCGGCGCGGCGGCCACTGCGGCCAATGCCGCCGGCAACCAGATTTTCCTCGACGGTGAGGCTCTTGAAGCAATGCCGGCCTTCCAGCACCTGGACCAGGCCGGCGCGCACGAGATCGCCCGGCTTGCGGCGCGAGACATCCGAGCCTTCATAGCGGATGGTGCCTGCATTGACCTGGCCACGCTCGGCCGGCAGCAAATTGGAGACGGCCTTGAGCGTCGTGGTCTTGCCGGCGCCATTGGCGCCAAGCAATGCCAGGATCTGGCCGCGCCGAAGTTCGAAGCTGACGCCGTGCAGCGCCGTGATGGCGTGGTTGTAGGTGGCATGAACCGTATCCACGGCAAGAATGACGTCATCGTCCGGCATGGGGCTCTCATTTTGTGGTTCGATGAACCGAACAGGCCGGGCGCTGCGGAACCCTATCCGCTGCGCCCGGCTCTGCCCTGATCAGTTGGTGGTCACTGCGTTGGCATCATCCGCGGTGCGCAGCTTGATGCCCTTCTCGGCGGCGTAGGCCTCGGCGGACTTCTCGATGATTGGCCGCAGCAGCGCCCAGTCCGGCGCGATCCAGTCGGAGACGACGTTCCACTTCTTGCCGTCCCACTGCTGGAAGGTCACGTAGCCCTCGCCTTCGTGATTGTCCCAGCTGACATTGATCGAGTGGAACAGGTCCTTGGCGCCAAGCGCCTCGACTTTGGCCGGATCAAGCTTGAGGTGCTCGAAGCCCCAGCGGACCTCGTCGCCGGTCAGCGTGCGGTGGCCGAACTTCTCCTGCGCGACGCGGATCGCCTCGACATTGAGGATGCCGTTGACGATGCCGAGATTGTGGTAGACCGAGCCGATACGCGCCTTGTCTTCGAGGTTACCCTTGCCGGCGCCGTAGACCGTCTTCACGATCTCCTGAACCACCGGGTAGGAGTTGCCGGAAGCCTGGGTGGTGATGGCGGTGTAACCCTTGGCGGCGTCGCCGGCCGGGATGACATCCTCTTCCGAGTTCGACCAGACATTGCCGACGATGTGATCGACGGGAAAGCCGACCTTGACCGCCGTTTTCAACGCCACCGGGTTCATCACGCCCCACCCGCGCAGGACGACGAAGTCCGGCTTGGCGCGGCGGATCGTCAGCCACTGCGACTGCTGCTCGTTACCGGGATGCGGCACCTCGATCTGCTGCACGGTGAAGCCGTATTTCTGCGCCAGCAATTCATAGATCGGGATGGTTTCCTTGCCGTAAGGCGAGCCGTGATAGAGCACGACGATCTTCTTGCCCTTCAGTCTGTCGATGCCGCCTTCCTTGGAGGCGATGTAGTTCACGATGCCTGATGTCTCACTGTAAGGATTGAGCAGCAGCGGGAAGACGTAGGGGAAAACGCGTCCATCTGTGGAATCGGTGCGGCCGTGGTTGACGGTGATCAGCGGCACCTTGTCGGCGGTGATGCGGTCGATCATGGCGTAGGCGATGCCGACCGAGAGCGGGTTCCAGGCGGCGGCACCGGCATGGCTCTTCTGCCGCTCGTAGCATTCGACGCCGCGCTCGACCTCGTACTGGGTCTCGCATTCGTCCCAGGTCAGCTTGACGCCGTTGACGCCGCCGTCGCGGATGTTGATGAGGTTGAGATAATCGATGAAGCCGCCGAAGAAGCCGGTGCCGCCGGCCGCATACGGCCCGACACGATAGCTCTGCAGCGGGAAATACTGTTCGTCGGCGTGCGCGGCGGGCAAGGCCACCGACACGATCATCGCCGCGGACAGCGCCGCCGCCTTGATTGTGTTCAGGAAATTCATGGTTGAGGTACTCCCGGTATGGGCCGTCTTGGGTTCGGCCTCTGGTTCATTTTCGGATGCGTCAGCTCAAGTCGACTGCCAGGCGGACAGGAGCCGTCTTCGGACCCTGTCCCACAGCGCCACCAGCCCGTCGGGTTCAAGGATCAGAAACAGGATGATGAGCGCGCCCAGCACGATGCGCTGGCTCATGTCGAGCACGCCCGAATCGAAAAGATCGCCAAGCAGGAAGCCGCCGAGGCGCGAAAGAGCGAGCGGGAAGACCACGATGAGGGCGGCGCCGAAAAATGCGCCGCGGATCGAAGCCAGGCCACCGATGATGATGATGAACAGTATCTGGAACGACCGGTCGAGGTCGAAGCCATCCGGCTCGACGGTCCGCAGATACGCGAAGGCCCAGATGACGCCGGCGACGCCGATGATGAAGGACGAGATGGCGAAGGCCAGCAGCTTGGTCTTCAGCACCGGGATGCCGATGATGCGGGCAGCGGTTTCATTGTCGCGGATGGCGATGAAGTTGCGCCCGGTCTGCGACGAGACCAGCCGATGGGCGAGGAAGGTCAGCACGGTGACGACGGTTAGCGCGAAGAGATAGCGGCCGATGGCGCCGTCGAGCGCGAAGCCTGAAATCGACAATCTCGGCGCGTCGATGACGCCGGAAGCCGAGTTGTTGGAGAACCAGCTGAACTTGGTCAGCGCCCATTGCACGAAGAACTGCGCGGCGAGCGTCGAAACCGCGAGATAGAAGCCTTTGAGCCGCAGGCTAGGCAGGCCGAAGACGATGCCGATCGCGGCGGCGACGATGCCGGCCAGGAAAATGCTGCCGATCAGCGGCAGGCCTTCGACGCGCAGGTTGAAATTATAGGCGGCGAAGGCGCCCGCCGCCATGAAGGCAGCACTACCCAGCGAAACCTGGCCGGCATAGCCGGTCAGGATGTTCAAGCCCACGCCGGCGAGGCTGAGCGCCAGGAACGGCAGCAGGATGGCCTCGAACAGATAGCTCGAGCCGATCAGCGGCACGACGCCATAGGCGAAGGCGAGCAGCAACACGGGCACGACCCATTTCGGCAGCACCGGCGCGGACGAGAAATCGCTTGTTATGGCCGTCATGGCTCAGATCCTCTCGACGAGCTTCTGGCCGAACAGGCCGGAAGGACGGATCAGCAGGAAGACCAGCGCGACGACATAGGCGAACCAGCTCTCGATGCCGCCGCCGAAATAGTCGCCGATATAGACCTCGGCGAGCTTCTCGCTGGCGCCGATCAGCAACCCGCCGACGATGGCACCGAGGATGGAATCGAAGCCGCCGAGCACCAGCACCGGCAGCGCCTTGAGCACCACCAGCGACAGCGAGAACTGCACACCGAGGCGCGCACCCCAGAGCAATCCCGCCACCAGTGCGACAAGACCGGCAGCAGCCCAGACGGTGGCCCAGATCAGCGGCAGCCTGAGACCGACCGCGAGGGCCGCGAACTGATCGTCGGCGACGGCGCGAAAGGAGAGGCCGATGCGGGTGTAGCGGAAAAACAGCGACAGCAAGAGGACCATGCCGGCGGCAACCACTGCGGCAAAAATGTCGAACTGGCTGATCAGCACGCCGCCGATTTCCAGCGGCACGTCCTCGATGCCGAGATCGAGGCCGTGGACCTGCGTGCCCCAGATCAGCTGGGCGGCGCCCTCGATGATGTAGGACAGGCCGAGCGTCGCCATGAACAGTGTGATCGGCGGCTTGTTGGTCAGCGGCCGCAGCACCGTGCGCTCGATGGCGACACCCATGGCGACCATGATGGCGAAAGTGATCACCAGCGCCAGCGCGAACGGGATGCCGCGCTCGATAAGGCTGACGAAGGTGAGTGCCGCGAACAACAGCATCGCGCCTTGCGCGAAATTGAGCACGCCCGAGGTCTTGTAGATCAGCACGAAGCCGATCGCGACCAGCGAGTACATGACGCCGGAGAGCAGGCCGCCGACGAGCACTTCGATGAAGAACTGGTAGTCAAAATCGGCGATCATATGCCTGCCCCGTCCTCATTGTCCGAGGCGACGCCGAGGTAGGCATCGATGACGCGCTGGTCGTTCCTGACCTCGTCTGGCGTGGCGTCGGCGATCTTGCGGCCGTAGTCGAGAACGGCAATGCGGTCGGACAGGCCCATGACGACGCCGACATCGTGCTCGATCAACACCACGGTGGTGGCGAAACGATCGCGCGCGGCACGGACGAAAGCCGCCATCTCGCTCTTTTCGCTCGCGGTCATGCCGGCCATCGGCTCGTCGAGCAAAAGCAGGCGCGGCTGGGCGACCAGTGCGCGGGCCAGTTCGACACGCTTCTGCAGTCCGTAAGGCAAGGTGCCGACAAGACGGTCGCGAATGGCGGTGAGGTCGAGAAATTCGAGGATCTGTTCCGCGCGGCTGCGTGTTTCGCGCTGCTCGCCGCGCGAGCGGCCGATGCCGAGCACCTGGCCGGCAAAGTTGGAGCGAACCTTGTAGGCGAGGCCGGAAGCGACATTGTCGAGGACGCTGAGACCCTTGAACAGTGCAAGGTTCTGGAAGGTTCTGGCGACACCGAGGTGAGCCAACTGCTGCGTCGGCACCTGGGCATAGAAGGTGCCGTCGAGCCGGACGTGGCCGCGATCCGGCCGATAGACGCCGCTGATGACGTTGATCAGCGAGCTTTTGCCGGCGCCGTTCGGGCCGATGATGGCGCGAATTTCGCCTGGGTGAACCGACAGGTCGATATCGGCCAGTGCGACGACGCCGCCGAACGACAGGCCGATGCCCTGGAGCGAAAGCAGCGGAGCGGCGACACCAGTAACGGAGCCGATCGCCTCGCTGCCGGCTTCGGACTGCTGCTCCCGCGGGCTTGACGGCAGGCCGCGCGCAAAGACTTCCGGCGCATAGACCGAAGCGTCCATCACTCCGAGAGTATAACTGGGCAACGGCATTCCAATCGTCCTTGATTAGGCGCGCAAAACCTCATTGCCGCTCGACGGATCGAGCGCGCCGGCAACCTTCATGCGTGTGCTGGCCGGACCGTGGCGGGCCAGGCTGCGGGATGGCTACTCCGCCGCCAGCGACGCCGCCGCCTCGGCGTTTTCCAGTTCGCGGACCAGCGGGATGACATGCTTGCCGAAATACTCGACCTCTTCCTGGAAGTGCAGGAAGCCGAGCAGGATGAGATCGGCGCCGGCGCGCTTCAGGTCGACGATGCGCTCGGCGACTTGCCTTGGCGTGCCGATCAGGTTCGAGCGGAAGCCGTCATTGTACTGGACCAGATCGTCGAAGGAGGATTTCGCCCAATTGCCCTCGCCTTCCGGCGAAGCCTTGCCGGCATTTTTCACCTCATGGCCAAAGGCGTTGACCGCCTCGGGGTTGGCCTTGGCAATGATTTCGGCGAGCACCGCCCTGGCCTCATCCTCTGTCTCGCGGACGACCGCGAAGGCGTTGACGCCAACCTTGACGGAATGGTTATTGGCCTTCGCCTTGGTCCTGAGGTCGTCGACCTGCTTGGCGATCTCGGCCGGCGTGTTGCCATTGGTGAAGTACCAGTCCGAGACCCGCGATGCCATGTCGCGCGCGGCGCGCGACGAGCCGCCCTGGAAGATTTCGGGCAGCGGCTGCGGCGGTTTCGGCTTCAGCGAATATTCGTTGAAGCGGTAGAAATCGCCACGGAAGGTGAAGCTGTCCTCGGTCCATATTCCGCGCAGCGCACGAATGAATTCCTCCGAGCGGCGATAGCGCTCGTCATGGTCGAGCCAATGCTCGCCGATGGCATGGAACTCGCCACGGAACCAGCCGGAGACGAGGTTGATCGCGACGCGGCCATTGGTGAGATAGCTGATGGTGGCGATCTGCTTGGCCGCCAGCGCCGGGTTCCACGGTCCGGGCAGGATCGCCGCGATGACCTTGAGCGTTGTGGTCGCCGCCAGCAGATCATGGCTGAACGCCACCGATTCATGCTGCTCGTCGGCGCCGTAGCCGGCGGTGAAGCGGATCTGGCTGAGTGCGTAATCAAAGCCGGACTTCTCGGCGATCTGCGCCAGCTTGCGATTGTACTCGGCCGAATGGTTGGTGCGCTGCTCGATGTTGGAGATCACAAGGCCGCCCGAAACATTCGGCACCCAGTAAGCAAACTTGATCGAGTCGGTCTCTGCGTGTGCCATGAACTGTCTCCCATTCAGGCCATCTCGTTGATCGATCCGACCGCAGCCGGTTTCGTCGGTATTTATTATGTTTATAGAATCTATATACAAAGAAGGATTTTCCGTTTTTGAGCCCCTCTTGGGACGGAAATACCAATTTTGCTCGGCCAACCCGGTTTGCCGGTGTCAGCTCATGACCGGACCCTGCGCGGCATTGGCGCCGATGGCCTGCGCTGACGGCAGCGTTACCAGCAGCTTGGCAATTTCAACCGCGACCGCCTGGGCATGGCGAGCGACTTCCGGCAGACCCATGAGCTCGCCGAAAGTCCCTCGTGCCAGCGGGCCGGCGACCAGGAGTGTCGCGACCGCCTCACCGTCCCGGCCGATCGCGCGGCTGTCGAGACCTGTCTCGATGCCAAGCCCATATTGGTCCGTCCTGATCAAGCCGGTTTCCGCCAGCGAGCTCAGCGCCGGGTTCAGCTGCAGCGCCTGCCCATGAGCCGGACCGGTGGTGTTGATGACGGCAGCGAAGCGCGCCGCCTCGATCCGGGTCTGCCCGCGCCGTTGAAAGCTGACAGCCAGGCTGCCGTCCTCATCGTTCGACGCGACAAGCCTGGCGGCAATGGTGTCGACTGTACCGGCGGCATGGCGCCGGTCGAGCACGGCGGCGACCTGCGGGGCGATCCTGAAACGATGCACGTCCCAGAACACGCGCAGCTGGCGGACCAGCCTTGCCCGCTCCGGCGGGGCAAGTGCGGCCCACAGCACCGGCCCCTGCAGGCGCAACTGGTCGAAGACCGACTGCCAGTTGACATTGGCCGCTCTTGCCGCTGCCAGCGTCGCGCGAATGGTCCTGAGCAGGCCGAGCGCCGTCGTCGCCGGCGCGGATGCAAAATCGCCAAAAGGCTCGCCCCTGACATCGGGGTGTCCGCGCGAGCGTAAGCCGCGGCGCGACAGCGTGAGGATGCGGCCACGATGGCCACGACGGTCAAGTTCGGCGACCATGTCGGCCGAGGTCAGCCCGGAGCCGACGATCAGCACCGAGGCGTCCGGCCCGATCCCGGCAAGCGCCGCGGCTGCGTATGGGTCGGCGATGAAACCCGGCGCTTCCGTCAGGTGGATCAACGCGGCTGGAATTGCAGGCTGCGGATGCGTTGCTGCTAGAACGACGATGTCGGAGGCGACCGGTCCGGCAGAGGTGTGCACGGTCCAGCCCGCGCCACTGGCATCGCGTGTCACGCGTGTGGCGGAACCTTCAACATGATGGACAAGGCCGGAATTGAGATGCTGCGCCAGATGCTCGGCAACATAGCGACCGAACACGCGCCGGCGCGGAAAAGCGTCGCCGTTCATCCAGATCGCATCCGGGTCGTGTTCGAGTTCTCCGCTGCCAGTCAACCAGCGTGCAAAATGCTGCGGGTCGTCGGGAGCCATGCTCATCCTGACCGCGGGAACATTGACCCGATGAGAGGGTTCCTCGCTGGAATAGGCAAGGCCACCGCCAATCCAGGGTCGCGGCTCGATCACGGAAATGGAAATGCGCTCCGGTCGAGGCATTTGCGCCAGGTGCCACGCCACCGCCGCACCGGAAAAGCCGCCGCCAATAATGGCGACGCGCAACCGCGAGGACGCAGGAAGCAAGTTCACGAGGCGCTGGCGAGCGACTTCGGCCGGTGGTCGCCGGCGATGGTTTCGCCGAACGGACCGGTGTTTACGGACGAGCCGGCTGCCTTGACCGGATGGTCGGTCGGCAGTTTCGGCAGCACCAGCTCGCCGAAGCGATAGGCTTCTTCGAGATGTGGATAGCCGGAAAGGATGAAGGTATCGATGCCGAGGCGCCGGTACTCGTCGATGCGCTCGGCGATCGTGTCGGGATCGCCGACAAGTGCGGTACCTGCGCCGCCGCGCACCAGGCCGACGCCGGCCCAGAGGTTGGGGGCGATCTCGAGCTTGGCGCGATTGCCGCCATGCAATGCGCTCATCCGCGCCTGGCCGACCGAATCCATGCGGGCAAAGACCTTCTGCGCCGAGGCGATCGTCGCGTCGTCGAGCCGGCTGATCAGCCTGTCGGCAGCGGCCCAGGCCTCCTCGGTGGTTTCGCGGGCGATGACATGCAGCCTAATGCCGAAGGAGAGCTTGCGGCCAGCCTTCTGCGCCAGTTCACGCATGCCGTCCAGCTTGCGCTCGACATCGGCTGGCGGCTCTCCCCAGGTCAAATATTTGTCGATCTCCTGCGCCGCCACCACGGACCCAGCGTCGGACGAGCCCCCGAAATACAATGGCGGATATGGCGTCTGCACCGGCGGAAACAGCAGCCGGCCGTCCTCGATGTGGAAATGCTTGCCCTCGTGCCCCACCGTCTCGCCGCTCAGCACCCGCTTGTAGATCTGCAAGAACTCCTGCGTCACCTCATAGCGTTCGGCATGCGACAGGAAGATGCCGTCGCCCTTGTTCTCCAGCGGATCGCCGCCGGTGACGACGTTGATCAGCAGGCGGCCATTGGAGATGCGATCCAGCGTCGCAGTCATGCGCGCGGCCAGCGTCGGCGACTGCAAACCGGGCCGCACGGCGACAAGGAAACGCAAGCGCTCGGTCATCGGTACGAGGGCCGATGCGATCACCCAGGAATCCTCGCAAGAGCGGCCGGTCGGCAACAGCACGCCATAGTAGCCGAGCGTGTCGGCCGCCTTCGCCACTTGCGTCAGATACGGCAGATCGACCGATCTGCCGCCCTCGGCCGTGCCGAGGTAGCGGCTGTCGCCATGCGTAGGCAGAAACCAGAGCACCTTGATGCGGTCTGGCACGACCCGGCTCATGGCCTTTCTCCCGCTGCCTGGCGAAGGCGGCCGGATATGCCTGCTTTGGTGAGTAGCTGATGCGAAAGAGTGGGCATGGCGTGGTCCTGTCCGGGTGGAAACCAGATCGCCAGTGCAGATTGCTTATTCCACAAACTCTGTAGAGTTAGTTTATTCCAATTCTGTCGCCGCTATTAGAATTTCTCTCTCCAACGCGTCGGCGGTGAGGCCGACCCGAGTGCACCGGGCCGGCCTTCCTGAATCAGAACGCGGGTTCGACCGCGTTGACGTTGTCCTTGGTGACGACGGTCAGCGGGATGGGCAGCCGGTCCTTGACCTGCTTCCCGTCGATGATCTCGGCCATCGTGTTGATCGCCAGGCGGCCATCCTCGACGGGCGACTGGACGATGGTCGAGTACATCTCATTGGTGCGGATGGATTCGAACGCATCCTTCTGGCCATTGATGCCGACAATCGGCGGTGCGGCCTTGGAGGGGTTGGCCTCCTTCCATGCGTCGATGAAGCCGCGGGCCATCGTGTCGTCATTGGCGTAGACACCGCTGATCTGGTCGCCGAAGCGTGTGATCAGATCGCGGCTGACCACCAGTGCCTTTTGCTGGTCGAAGTCGGCATTGACCGTGTCGAGCACCTTGATGTCGGCATTGGTTTCCTTGAGACGGTCGGTGAAGCCGCTGACACGTCCGATCGTGGTGCCGTTGCCGGCCTGGCCGGCGATGATGACGACGGAGCCCTTGCCGCCGAGCGCCTTGCTCAGCGAGTCCGCCGCCAGCTTGCCTTCCTCATAGACATCAGGCCCGGTGAACGACTTGATGAACGGCTTGGCATCGTCGCTCATCGGCGAATTGATGAGGATCGCCGGAATGTTCGCCTGCTGCGCGCGCGCCAGTCCCGGTATGTAGGCCTGCGGGTCGAGCGGCCACAGGATGATGCCGTCGACCTTGCGCGCAACGCAGGTGTTGAGCTGCTCGGTGCCTTTCTGGACATCAAAATCCTGGCTGAGGCTCAGGATCTCGATGCCGAGTTCCGCGGCGCGCGCCTGAAGCGCCTTGTTGGCCGGCGTCGCATAGGCATGCGAATCCGCTGCCGTCACGTAGCAGACCGTCTTGGCGCTGGCCCAGCCCGTCGATGCCAGCACAGCCGCCATGGCGGCGACGTGAAGCATGCTTTTCTTGCCAATCATGTGTTTCCTCCCAATCATGTGGTTCCTCCTTGAGTGATTGGATTGTCGCGAACGAGCGCCGGGCGCGTGCCCGGAGCCCTCCCCTTGGTGGTAACGGCCCGATCGAGCACGACGAGCAGGATCAGGATAAGCCCGGACACGACCTGCTGGACGTATGCGGGAACGGACTGGAACTCCATCGCGATGGTCAGCGAGCCGATTGTCAGCACGCCGCCGAGCGTGCCGAGCGCGGATCCCCTGCCGCCTTCGAGACGAGTTCCGCCGACAACGACCGCGGCAATGACGGCGACCGTCAGTTCCGAGCCGAAGACGGGTGAGCCGGTGTTGGTGACGAGGCTCTGGAGAACCCCCGCCAGGCCGGCAAGCGTGCCGGCAAAGACAAAGCCGAGAAAGACGATACGGTCCGAGGCGATACCGCTTTCCTTGGCAGCCGCCGGGTTGGATCCCACCGCAAAGACGTTACGCCCAGGTATGGTGCGCGTCAGCCAGAAATGCAGCAGCACGATCAGGGCGATGAACAGCGCGCTGCGGAGGGTGAAGACATCGAGATAGATCTTGGCCAGCGCCAGGGAAAGCATGATGTCGGTTCCGGTCACCGGCTGGCTGTTGGTGATCCAGTGCGCGAGCGAGCGGAAGATGAGCATCGTCGCGAGCGTCAGCACGAGCGAATTCACCTTCAGGCCGACGACCAGCATGCCGTTGACGGCGCCTGCCAGGGTACCGACCAGGATGCCGACGATCGCGGCAGGGAGGATGCCGATCTCTCGCTGCAGGATGACCGATACGATGCCGGCCAGGGCAAACACCGCGCCACCGGAGAGGTCGATCTGGCCCGATATCAAAAGCACCGTCAGGCCGATCGCGATCAGGCCGATCGTCGCCGCCCGGTCGAGGCCGAGGCCGAGGGTCGATGCCGAGAGGTAGCCGGGGACCACCAGCGCGGAAATGACGAGCGTCAGACCGAGAATGACGATGACGCGATACTGCGAGACAAGCGAAAGAAAACGCATCACGACACGCCCCGCTTGCGCAGCGCCGCATCCATGCCGACGGCGCCGACGATCAGGATGCCGAGCACGAAACCCTGGATCGGCGTGCGCACACCGTCGAGCACCATGACGTTGGTCAGCAGTTGCACGAAGATGAGGCCGGCAATGGCCCGTGGCACCGATCCGAAGCCGCCGACGATCGACACGCCGCCGACCACCACCGCCGTGATGGCACTGAATTCGTAGCCGCCGCCGATGAGCGGCCGCGCGCTCTGCAGCGTCAGCCCGAGCAGGCCGCCGCTGATGCCGGAAGCGAGTGCTGTGATCACGAAGGCGCCAGCCTTCACGGCCTGCACCGGAACCGCACTTGCCTCGGCGGCGCTGTAATTGCCGCCGGTGGCAAGCGTCCATCTGCCCCAGAAGGAGCGGGACAGGACGAAATGGCCGACAAGAGCAATGACCAGGAAGATCAGCACCACGACGGGAATGCCGAACAGCCGGCCCTTGGCGAGTTCGGCGGAGGCGGGATTGCTGCCATAGACGATGACCCCGCCGACAGCCGCCTGGACGATGCCCAGTCCGATCGTGCCAATGCCGAGCGTGGCAATGATTGGATTGATGCCGACATATCCGACCAGGACCCCGTTGAGCAGGCCTATGAGGCCCGCGAGACCAACCGCCAGCACGAAGGCCGGCAGCGGCCCGATCATCGGCTGCAGCCCGAGCGACAGGATGGCGCCGCAGGCGATGGTGGCCGGCACCGACAGGTCGGCCAGGCCGCCGACCACGAGCACGAAGGTCATGCCGACTACGACGATGCCGACGATGGACATCGAGGTCAGGACGTTGAGCAAATTGCCTGATGTGAAGAAGGCGGGGCTGACGAAGGAGCCGTAGAGCATCACGGCGAGGATAGCGAAGGCCAGCCCCGCCTTCGACAGGACATCGACAAGCCTGCTGCCACGCGTAAAGCGGTCGTTGCGGTTCACGCCGCCGATCTCCATGGCAGCTTCGGTCACGCCGTCTCCTCCCCCGTGGCTAGCGCCATGATGCGCTCCTCGCTCAATTCGCTGCGCAGGAGAGGCTCGGAGGCATAGCCATCGCGCATCACCACCACGCGGTCGCAGACGCCGAGGATTTCGGGCAGCTCCGACGAGATCATCACGACCGCCATGCCGCCGGCGACGAGTTGGCCGATGATGTGGTGGATCTCGGCCTTGGCGCCGACGTCGACGCCCCGCGTCGGCTCGTCGAGGATCAAGGCCGAAGGTTTGGCGGCAAGCCATTTGGCGATGACCGCCTTCTGCTGGTTACCGCCCGACAGAAGGCTGATGCGCCGTTCGCCGTCGGGCGGTGAAATCGAAAACTGCTTGACCGAGTCCGCGGCAAGCGAGTGATCGGCGCTGCGGCTGATGCGCCCGAAACGGCTCAGGCGGCGCAGTATGGGCAGGCTGATGTTTTCCCGGATCGACATTCCAGGCACGACGCCGTCGCCCTTGCGATCTTCCGGAACATAGGCAATGCCTGCCCTGACCGCCTGGGATGGCGAGTTGATCGAGACCTCGCGTCCGTTGACGCTGACCGAGCCCTCGACAAGCCGCGACAGGCCGAAGATTGCGCGGGCGACCTCGGTGCGGCCAGCGCCCACCAGCCCCGTCAAGCCCAGTATCTCGCCGGCGCGTACATCGAAGCTGACATTGCGGAAGCGCGTGCCGTCGCTGATGCGTTCGACGCGCAGCACCGACTTGCCGATCTCGGCCGGGCTTTTCGGGAAGACATTGCTGACTTCGCGACCGACCATCAGCCTGATCATGTGAGCGGCATTTATGCCTTCGATCGGACGCGTCTCGATCATTGAGCCGTCGCGCAGCACAGTCACCTCGTCGGCGATTTCGAGCACCTCCTTCAGTCGGTGGCTGATGTAGATGATGGCGATGCCGTCATCGCGCATCTTGCGCAGGATCCGGAACAACGCCGCCGTCTCATGCTCGCTGAGGCTGGATGTCGGTTCGTCCAGGACGATGATCCTGGGCTGCGCCGCGTAGGCCTTGGCGATCTCGACGAGCTGCTGCTGGCTGATAGAAAGGTTGCCGAGCCGTTCACGCGGGTTGATGGCCGCTCCAAGTTCGTCGAGGACGGCAGCGGCCGCCCGGATCATCTCGCCCTTGCGCAGAAAGGACCATTTGCCGGGCATGCGGCCGAGATAGACGTTCTCGGCGACGGTCAGGTCGGGGACCAGATTGATCTCCTGGTGCACCATGCGAATGCCGAGCGCCTGGGCGTCGGCGGGCTGGCGCATGCGCACCTCGGCGCCGCCGACCCTGATTGTGCCGCTGGTGGGCGCGTAGGATCCGTTGAGGACCTTCATGAGCGTCGATTTGCCGGCGCCGTTCTCACCCACGACCGCATGAACGGTACCGAATTTTACGGCGAAATTGACGTTGGACAGAGCCTTCACGCCCGGGAACGTCTTGCTGATGCCTCGCATGTCCAAGGCGCAATCGTCGGCGACAGTCATATCTGGCTAGGTTCCTCCTGGCGGCTGGCCGATCATCCTCTGTATCGGCCATCGATATGTTAGTATAATAGTTTCTTCAACGCAGCTCGACCCCTCTTCGAACTGGCTTGAACATCCGGGCTTTTGAACACGCGGCTCAGTCCAGGCTCTCGGTTGCGGATTGAATTTCTCACCGCGGATGATGACTATTGCACTAATATAACAGTTCTGGCAAGCTGGATTCCGGCGGTCGTTATGGACATCGTGTCACCGACACCCGACGCTTCCATTGGATGCGTTCCAATTGACATTCTAGTATTATCTAGCCATTTCTGGTGAACGAAGACACGGATTTACAATGGACCTGGATCCTTCGACGCTCAATCGGGCTCTTCCGCTCCGCGATCAGATCTACCACAAGATCCGCAACCTGATCGTCGTCGGGCAGCTGAAGCCGGGAGAGGTGATCAACGAAGTCGCCATCGCGGAGGCCCTGGGGGTGTCTCGCACCCCCGTTCGCGAAGCGGTCAAGCGCATCAGCGACGAGGGCCTGGTCAAAATCCTGGCACAGACCGGCACCTATGTCGCTCCGATCAGCCGGGCTGACCTGGAAGAAGCCTATGTCATCCGGCGGGCCCTGGAGATGGAAAGCGCCCGACGCGCGGCCGCCAAGTTCACAGCGGCAGCCAGCGAATTGCTGGAAGACAACATGGCGGCGCACCGGCTTGCCATATCGCGCGGCAGATATGCCACCGCGATACAACTCGACGATGTCTTCCACCGCACCATAGCCGAGATCTGCGGCCTGCCGATGATCTGGAGAGCCGTCGACATCTCGAAGGCACAGATGGACCGCGGACGCTATCTCGCCATCCCAAGACCGGGTTATGGCGAACAGACGATCGAGCAGCACGAGGCCATTTTCGACGCGCTGAAGCGCCACGACGCCGAGGGGGCGGCAAGGGCCATGGAACATCATCTCGAGACGTCGTTCCGCAACACGCTCGAAGTCGCCGCCGACCTTCTCGACTGAAGCCTCGCGAGCAACCGGCATGCAAAGAATGGGGCTTTGTATCGGCGTGAAAGCCGAGGCGATCGCGGACTACAAGCGCGTCCACGCCGCCGTCTGGCCGGAAGTGCTCGACGTCATCAGTCGCGCCGACATCCGCAACTATTCGATCTTCCTGCGCGAACCGGAGAACCTTCTGTTCGCCTGCTGGGAGTATCACGGCAGCGACTTCGCCAGGGATGCGGCGCGGATGAGCGAGTCGCCGGCCATGCGCAAATGGTGGGAACTGTGCGACCCCATGCAGACGCCGCTACCGACGCGCGCCGACGGCGAATGGTGGGCGGCCATGCAAGAGGTCTTCCATCTCGATTGACCGTGTCCCGGGCGTGCGGCGGTCCGTTGTTTCATCCAGCCGTTTGCCGCCCTCAAACTCCGCCGCAAGGCGCACTCATTGCAAGCCACTCACCTAACCGATCCGCCGCAACGCCCTGCAGTCCAAGCCTTTCGCAACCGCACCTTGACCGCTGACATTCTGTTATATTAGTATTCTAAATCACTTTTGTCTCTCGACGCTCCTTGTCGGGGAGGCCTTCTTCAGAGTTTGGGTTCATGGCACGGTTCATCAAGCTGTCGGATATCGACAACATTCTTCTGGCGGTCGATCCGTTGAAGATCGGCGAAAAAGCCGGGGACGTGGCGGCCAGGGCACGCATACCGCGCGGGCACAAAATGGCCTTCCGCGACATCGGCTCGGACGAGCCGATCGTGAAATACGGCCAGACCATTGGTTTTGCGCGGGGATCCATCGTCGCCGGCGACTGGGTTCACGAGCACAATGTGTATCTGCGCAATTTCGAACGCGACTACGTCTTCGGCACCAATACCAGGCAAACCGAGGTCGTTGCCGAGGCCGAGCGCGCTACTTTCATGGGTTACCGCCGGCCGAGCGGCAAGGTGGGCACGCGCAACTTCATTGCCGTCCTGACCTCGGTGAACTGCTCTGCCAGCGTCGCCCGGTTCATCGTCGACGAGGTCAACCGGTCTGGCATCCTGCGCGACTATCCCAATGTCGACGGCATCATCGCACTCGTCCACGGCACTGGCTGCGGCATCGACACCAAGGGCCCCGCTTACGACCTGTTGAAACGGACGCAATGGGGCTTTGCCACCAACCCCAATGTCGGCGGCGTGCTGATGGTCGGACTCGGCTGCGAAGCGTTCCAGATCCCACGCTGGATGCAGTCGTACAACATCGAGGAGAGCACGATTTTCCGCACGATGACCATCCAGG
The DNA here is from genome assembly GCF_040321855.1 of Mesorhizobium sp. M0227. NCBI lineage: Bacteria > Pseudomonadati > Pseudomonadota > Alphaproteobacteria > Hyphomicrobiales > Phyllobacteriaceae > Mesorhizobium > Mesorhizobium sp. M0227. The sequence goes on from NZ_JAMYSJ010000007.1 coordinate 133,864, forward strand.
AAACCGGCGGCACGCGAAAGACAGTCGAGGCCGGCGTCAAGGCGATCGTCGACATGCTGCCTACGGTGAACGCCGCCGAAAGGACTCCGCAGCCGGCCTCCGAACTGGTGCTTGCGCTGCAATGCGGCGGATCGGACGGCTATTCCGGCATCAGCGCCAATCCGGCACTGGGTGCTGCGGTGGACCTGCTTGTCGGGCAAGGCGGCACGGCCGTGCTCTCGGAGACGCCCGAGATCTATGGCGCCGAACATCTTCTCGCCTTGCGCGCCGAGAGCCGCGCGGTGGGTGAAAAGCTGATCGAGCGCATCCGCTGGTGGGAGGATTATACCGCCAGGCACGACATGGAGATGAACAACAACCCTTCGCCCGGCAACAAGCTGGGTGGGCTGACGACCATCCTGGAGAAATCGCTCGGCGCCTCCGCCAAGGGCGGCACCACCAATCTGCGCGCGGTGCTGGAATATGCCGAGCCGATCAACGAGCGCGGCCTCGTCTTCATGGATACGCCTGGCTACGATCCGGTCTCGGCCACCGGGCAGGTCGCCGGCGGAGCCAACATATTGTGCTTCACCACCGGCCGCGGTTCGGCCTTCGGCTGCAAGCCGACGCCCTCGATCAAGCTCGCCTCCAACAGCTTCATCTTCGAGCAGATGCGCGAGGACATGGACATCAATTGCGGAGACATACTGGACGGCGTCTCGCTGGCCGAGAAGGGCGAGGAGATCTTCGCCGAGATCCTGCGCGTCGCTTCCGGCGGGCGCACCAGGTCGGAAGCGCTCGGCTATGGCGACAACGAGTTCGTGCCATGGAGCCTCGGCGCGACGATGTAGCGATATCGCCCGCCTGCACAGGCCGGCCTTTATCCCGGAAGTAGCTCAAACGGAAAGAACCGCTCGACATGAACAGGATTGATCTTGACGGCCAGCACGCTGTGGTCACCGGCGGCGCCCAAGGCCTCGGCTTTGCGATGGCCAGACGCTTCGTCGCCTCCGGCGCGACGGTAACCTTGTGGGATCTCGATGAGGCTCGCCTCGAAACCGCCAAGAAGGAACTCGGCAACGCCGCCACGACAGAGATCGTGGACGTCGCCGATTGGGTGTCGGTGGACGCGGCGCGCGCCAGGACCGAAGAGCTGGCCGGCAACATTTCCATTCTGGTCAATTCCGCCGGAATCGCCGGCCCGGCCGTCCCGCTCGACGTCTACGACATCGAGACGTGGAAAAAGGTCATCGACGTCAACGTCAACGGTACGTTCTACGTCAATCGCGCCGTGGTTCCCGGGATGAAGGAGCGCAATTACGGGCGGATCGTCAACATCGCTTCGGTCGCCGGCAAGGAGGGCAACCCCAACGCCTCCGCCTATTCAGCCTCGAAGGCGGCGGTCATCGGCTTGACCAAGTCGCTCGGCAAAGAACTGGCGCAGTACGACATCGCCGTGAACTGCATCTCGCCGGCCACGGCACAGACGCGCATCCTTGAACAACTGACGCCGGAGCATATCGAATATATGCGCTCGCGCATTCCGCGCGGCCGCCTGTTGGAGGTCGATGAGGCCGCTGCCATGGTCGCCTGGCTCGTCTCCAAGGAGAACAGTTTTACAACCGCCTCCACGTTCGACCTGTCGGGTGGGCGGACGACCTATTGAAAGGCAGTTGACGTTCAGCCAGGCAACCGACCGAGACCAATCGCAAAGCGCTCCACCATCGCGAGGCCAGGCTCGCTGGGCCGCATCGCCGGAGCCCGGGCGTGTATCGGGATGCCTGCGCGGGCGCCGAACAGCCGCTTGCCATAGCAGATCAAGTTTTCGATGCCTTGCATGACGAAGACCGCTGCCGGCAACATTCTTGCATATTCAGCCTCGGCCGTGGCTTCGCCTCCGGCGCGGAACGCATGATAGGCGCGCACGGCATAGTCGGCGCAATCCGGCGCCAGGATCATGCCGCGGCAACCGATGCGGAAATTGTCGATCAGTTCCAGGCCGCCACGCCCGTTGAAAACCGGTATCCGGCCATCGGTGCGCTCGATCAGCCCGGCGATGTCGGTAACCGGACCCTCGCCCTTGATCAGCCTAACGTTGGGATACAGCGTGACGAGGTCGCGGATTTCGTCTGATGAAAGGCCGCGCCCGAAAAACGCCGGCGCGTTCTGGATCGCCACCGGCAGATCGGTCGCCTCGGCAACGCGGCCGAAGAACTTGATGTATTCCGGCGCACCATAGGACCCAACCGGCGGCGGCTGCAGGATCACCCAATCCGCTCCCACGCTTTCAGCATGGCGAACCTGTGCGACCTGCTCGGCCACCGAAGCGCCGAAGATGGTGAAAGCGAGTGGCACTTTTCCGTCGGTGTCTTCCGCCGTCCAGTCCATGATCGTCCGGCGCTCGGCCTCGGACAGCTTGGCGACTTCCGTCGCCAAGCCGAGCGCCGCCATGCCGTGCACGCCGCTCGCCAGGCAGATCTGCGCATCGCCGCGCGGTCGAGTTTTTCGTTCTCATCAAAGAGCGCGTAGAGAATGGCGTGAATGCCGTGGAAATCATAAGGTTTGAATTTTGTCACGCGGACCTCAATGGCTTTCGCGTTGAATGGCGTGGCCACGGCATCCGACGAGAAAATCGAGGTCGGCGCCGCGATCCGCCTGCAGCACATGGTCGACGTAAAGACCCTGATAGCCGCCGCGCATAGCCGGCTGCGGCGGAGCCCAGGATGTCCGCCGCTTTGCGAGTTCCTGTTCTGACACGTCGAGATGCAGCTTCCTTGCTTCGACATCGAGCTCGATCATGTCGCCGCTCCTCACCAGCGCCAGCGGGCCGCCGACAGCGGCTTCGGGTGCGGCATGCAGCACGACGGTGCCGAAGGCGGTGCCCGACATGCGGGCATCGGAGATACGGATCATGTCGCGGACGCCTTGCTTCAACAGCTTCTGAGGCAGCGCCATGTTGCCGACCTCGGCCATTCCCGGATAGCCCTTGGGGCCGCAATTCTTCAGCACCATGATCGAGCCCTCGTCGATGTCCAGCAAGGGATCGTCGATGCGCGCCTTGTAGTCGTCAATGTCCTCGAAGACGACGGCGCGGCCGCGATGCTTCATGAGAGCTGGCGACGCGGCTGACGGTTTGATGATGGCGCCGTCGGGCGCCAGATTGCCGCGCAGCACCGCGATGCCGCCGTGCGATGTCAGCGCCTTGTCGCGCGGGCGGATCACCTCCGGATTGTAGTTTTGGGCGTCAGTGATGTTCTCGCGCACGCTCTTGCCGGTGACGGTCAGCGCATCGAGATCGAGCATGTCGGCGATCTCTTTCATGACGGCCGGAATACCGCCGGCGTAGCAGAAATCCTCCATCAGGAAACGGCCTGACGGCATCAGGTCGAGGATGGTCGGCACGTCGCGGCCATATCGATCCCAATCATCCAGGGTCAGCTCGGTGCCGACGCTGCCGGCGATGGCCAGGAGATGCACGACCGCATTGGTGGAGCCGCCGATCGCGCCATTGACGCGGATGGCGTTGGCGAAAGCTTTTCTCGTGAGGATAGCCGACGGGCGCAGATCCTCATTGACCATCACGACGATGCGCCGCCCCGTCATGCGGGCGATGCGGCTGCGGCGCGCGTCGACCGCCGGATAGGCAGCGTTACCGGGCAGCGCCAGGCCGAGCGACTCGACCATGGAAGCCATGGTCGAGGCCGTGCCCATGGTCATGCAGTGACCGGGCGAGCGCGACATGGCGCTCTCGGCATTGGCGAAATCCTGCTCGCTCATCACACCGGCGCGAACGTCTTCCGAAAATTTCCACACATCGGTGCCGGAACCGATTTCGTGGCCCTGGAAGCGGCCATTAAGCATCGGCCCGCCGGAGATGGCGATCGACGGCAGGTCGCAGGAGGCCGCGCCCATGACCAGCGACGGTGTGGTCTTGTCACAGCCGGCCATCAGCACGACGCCGTCCATCGGGTTGCCGCGGATCGCCTCCTCGACATCCATCGAGGCGAGGTTGCGAAACAGCATCGCCGTCGGCCGCAGATTGGACTCGCCGCAAGAGAAGACCGGGAATTCGAGCGGCAGGCCGCCGGCTTCCAGCACGCCGGCCTTGATGTGCTCGATCAGAGCACGGAAATGCACGTGGCAAGGCGTGAATTCGGAGAATGTGTTGCAGATGCCGATCACCGGACGGCCGTCGAAGGCATCGTCGGGCAGGCCGTTGTTCTTCATCCAGCTGCGGTGGATGAAGGCATCCTTGCCCAGCCCGCCGAACCAATGCTGCGATCGTCTCTTGGTCATGGTCTTTCCGGCGTTCAGGCGGGATGCTGCAGCTGGCTCAGCCCGCCATCGACGACGAGCGTCGCCGCGTTCATGAACGGGCATTCGTCGGAGATCATGAACACCGCAGCCCGCGCGATCTCGCGCGCCGTGGCGATGCGGCCGCCGGGATGCAGCGCCATGGTGTTGGCGCGTGCTGCGGCCGGATCGGCAAAGCTGTTCCAGTAGTCGATCGCCTTCTGCGTCTCGACATAGCCCGGCGCCAGCGCGTTCACGCGCACGCCTTGCGCCGCATATTCGAGCGCCAGCGATTTGGTCAGGCCGAGCAGCGCGTGCTTGGCGACGGGATAGGGGAAGGTGTGCGGAATGATGGTGAAGCTGTGCGTCGAGGCGATGTTGAGGATGGCGCCGCCGCCGCTTGTAATCATGCCCGGCAGCACAGCCTTGCTGCAATTCCAGGCGCCCTTGACGTTGACGTCGAAATTGCGGTTCCACTCTTCCTCGGTCGCCTTGAGCGGCGTCGAGAACACATTGACCCCGGCATTGTTGATCAGCGCGTTGATGTGGCCGATTTCGTCGGTCGCTTGGCCGACGGCAGTGGCAATCGCGGCTCCGTCGCTGATGTCGGCTGCCGCATGCCCGACATGGCCGTGCGGCGCGGCAAGGCCGGCGACGGCCTTGTCCAGCAGTGCGCCGTCGCGGTCGACGAGGAACAGTCTTGCACCTTCGGCAAGGCAGGCCTCGGCGATGGCCAGCCCGATGCCTTGCGCGGCGCCGGTCAGGAAGATGCGTTTGCCGGAAAGGCGCTCAGCCATTTTTGTCCCTCCAGCTTAGCGCCGGCCCAGTGCCGACGAGCGCAGATTGTCGAGCAGCACGGCCAGCAGCAGGATCACGCCACGTACGATGTACTGGTAGAAGGCCGGGATGTTGAGCAGGTTCATGGCGTTTTCGGCGATGCCCATGATCAGCACGCCGACGATGACGCCCGACATGGTGGCGCGGCCGCCGGCAAGCGAAACACCGCCGAGCACGCAGGCCGAGATGACCGAGAGTTCGAGCCCGACCGCCGCGTTGGGCTGGCCGGAGGTGATGCGCGACGCCAGCAGGATGCCGGCGATGCCGCAGACGACGCCCTGCAGCGCAAAAATCCAGATGCGCGTCCGGTCGACATTGACGCCGGCAAGACGCGAGGCCTCCGGATTGCCGCCGATGGCCAGCGTGTTCTTGCCGAAGACGGTGCGGTTGAGGACGAAGCCGAAGATGCAAAACAGGATAGCGAGCACCCAGACCGGCGTCGGTATGCCGAGCAGTTTCGAGAGCGCCAGCTGATAGAAATCCGAGCTGTTGATGCCGACGGCACGGCCGTCGGACGCGATCAGCGCAAAGCCGCGCACGATCTGCATGGTGGCCAGCGTCGTGATCAGCGCGTTGATGCGGAATTTGGCGATGACGACGCCGTTGATGAAGCCGACGAAAGCGCCGCAGGCGATTGCCGCCAGCAGGCCAAGCAGGATCGAGCCGGTGTAATTCGACGCCATCACAGCGACCATGCCGGCAAAGGCGACGATCGAACCGACCGACAGGTCGAAGTCGCGCGCGGCGAGGCAGAACATCATGGTGCAGGCGACGATGCCGACGGTGACCACCGACTGCAGCAGGCCGAGCATGTTGCGGTCCGTAAGGAAGTTCGGCACCAGAGCCGACACCAGCGCGAAGGCGACGACGAAGATGACGACGAGGCCCTGTTCGCCGAGCAGGATTTTTTTCAACTGGTCGGTCATGCCAAAGTCCTCAGGATGCGATCGCGTCGGGAGTTTTCTGATCGGGGAGAGCGGCGGCCAGGATCGCCCTTTCGGCGAACTGGTCGCGGGTGAGTTCAGCGCTGACGCGGCCACCGCACATCACCAGAATACGGTCGCAGATGCCCATCACTTCCGGCAGTTCGGACGAGACCACGACGATCGCCATGCCGTCCTGCGCAAGCTGGTAGAGCAATTCGTAGATTTCCGATTTGGCCCCTACGTCGATGCCGCGCGTCGGTTCGTCGACAATGAGAACCCGCACCCCTTGTTCGGACAGCCAGCGGCCAAGGATGACCTTCTGCTGGTTGCCGCCGGAGAGATTGATGATGTCCTGCTTGCGCGACGGCGTGCGCACCTTGAGCTTCTTGATGAAGGTTTCGGCGGTGGCGATCTCGCTGGCGCGGTTGAGCACGCCGAAGCGCGTGTGATGGCGCCGCGACGAGATGTTGATGTTCTCCTCGACCGAGCGGCCCTGGATGATGCCGTCATGCTTGCGATCCTCCGAGCACAGCACGATGCCGGCCCGGATCGTGCCACGCGGATCGGCGGCACGGACCAGCTTGCCGTCGACGGTGATGCTACCGCCCGAGCGCGGATCGGCGCCATAGACCAGCCGCATCAGTTCCGAGCGCCCGGCGCCGATCAGGCCGAAGAAGCCGACGATCTCGCCTGCCCTCGCCTCGAAACTGGCCGGCGTCTTCAGTTTGGGGCCGCTGAGAGCGTCGACCTTCAGGCGGACATCGCCCGTTTTTCGTGCGCGAAAACCCCAGATATCCGAAATCTCGCGGCCGACCATCTCGGCGACGACCTGGTCGCGGGTGACGCCTTTCAGCGACGCATGGTGCGCCGCGAGCTTGCCGTCGCGCAGCACGGTCAGGCTGTCGCAGAGCCGGAACACTTCGTCGAGCCTGTGCGAGACATAGATGATGACCTTGCCTTCGCCGCGCAGGCGGTCGATCAGGGCAAACAGGATTTCGCTTTCGCGCGAGGAAAGCGACGAGGTCGGTTCGTCCAGCGCGATAACGCGTGCGTCGAGCATGACCGCCTTGGCGATCTCGACCATCTGGCGTTCGCCGATCGACAGCGTCTTGACCTTGCGGCGCATGTCGATGTCGATACCGGCCGATTTCAGCTTGGCGCCGACGTCGTCCAGCATCCGGCGGCCGGCGATGATGCCGGCGTTGGCGGGGAAACGACCGAGGCTGAGGTTTTCGGCAACGGTGAGTTCAGGAACGAGTTGCAGTTCCTGATGAATGACAATGACGCCATTGTCGAAGGCATCCCGGGTCGAGGTATAGGCCTGAACCCTACCGTCAATGCGGATCTCGCCCTGATCGGCATGCTGGTCACCGGACAGTATCTTGATCAGGGTGGATTTGCCGGCGCCGTTCTCGCCCATCAAACCATGCACGGCGCCTTTGTCGACACCGAACGAGACGTCCGACAGCGCCTTGACGCCCGGATAGGTCTTGGTGATGTGCGAGAAGTCGAGAAAGGACACGGGCAGCGATCCTCTTATGGAATGGCAAACAGGCGGCGGGATGAGCCGCCGCCTGTTTGTACAGGGAGGATTATTCGATGCCGAGACCCTGGCGGACCTTCTGGTAGTCGTCGCGCTTGGCGAGTGCACCCGAGGTCAGGATCAGCTTCTCCGGCTCCTTGTTGTTGGCAACCCAGTCATACATGTTGAGCGCCGTCTCGTAGCCATGACGCTTCGGCGAGATGATCACGGTGCCGACGAAGCCGGTGGCCGTCGGCTTCTTAAACTCGTTGATCGCCGAATCCGCGCCGCCAATGCCAACACCGATCATGCCGTCCGCCGGAATGCCAACGCTTTCGGCTGCACGCACGGCGCCGAGCACCGCTTCGTCGTTGAGGCCGAAGGAAACCCACTTCTTGATGTCGGCATGGGCGTTGAGCACGACCGTCGCCGCATTGAGGGCAGCTTCCGTGTCGGTCTTGGCCTGCGGGGCGTCAAAAATGTTCTCGGCCTTGAAGCCGTTTGCCTTCAGCACCGAGATGGCACCTTCGACGCGATCGACCGCCGTCGGCAGCTGGTCGTAGGAGACGCGGATGGCGCCAACCTCGTCGGCTTTCCAGCCGCGCGCCTTCATTTCGTCGACGATCGCCTGGCCGACGGCTTCGCCGATCTTGGTGGCCGAAATGCCCATATGCGGGACGTCTTCCAGCGCCTTGCCGTCGGCGCCGACCAGACGGTCGTCGACAGTCATCAGCTTGAGATTGTTGGCGGCGGCCTTGGCGACGATGCCGGGGCCAAGCTTCACGTCCGGTGTGCAGACGATGAAGCCCTGGGCGCCCTGGGCGCCGAGATTGTCGATCGCCGACATCAGCTTCTCACCGTCCTCGGCGCCGATCTTGACCAGGGTAAAGCCCTTCTCCTTGGCGGCCTGGTCGGCGAACTTCCATTCGTCCTGGAACCACGGCTCCTCGGGCTGCTTGACGATGAAACCGATCTTGGTGTCCTGAGCATATGCAGCGATGGTCGTGACGGACAGCACGGCAAGCGCGCCCGCGACGAGCGCGGTCTTCAAAAGTCGCATGATTACCTCCCAGCGATAGACCGGGCGCTCAGCCCGGATGCCGGAGTGTCTAATCGTTTTTATCATACTCGTCAATTGATCTGGTATGATAATTAATGTACATGCTCTGACCAGCAATCGCTGGCGCAATCAGTCCGCATCCGTTAATGGCGGATCGGTTGTGCGAAACCAGCGGTTCGCCGCCTTGGAGGAGGGCTGAGGTGACCGGGACTTTGAAGAAACCGCAAGGCGACACAGCCACTCGCCGCCCGCGCGTCATGCCCGATGTGACCAAGGCAATGGCCTCAGACATCTTTTCCGGGCGCTACCCGGCCGGATCCTCCTTGCCGACCGAAAACGAACTCGGCGTCGAATATGGTGTCAGCCGCACTGTCATCCGCGAGGCCCTGAAAGTGTTGGCGGCAAAGGGGCTGGTGCTGTCGCGGCCGCGCGTCGGCACGATCGTCTGCAACGAGGACGACTGGAACATCATCGACCCACAGGTGCTGGCCTGGCACGCGCCGCATGCACTGGACGACAAGCTGTTCGACGCCATCCTCGAAACGCGCCGCGCCATCGAACCGCTGGTCGCCGAACTGGCGGCCACGCGCGCAACGCTGCAGGAAATAGCCGATCTCGAAGCGGCATGGCGCGGCATGGCCGGCGCCGGCGAGGATCTCGCCGCCTTCTCGCGCAGCGACATCGCTTTCCACCAGATCGTCTATGCCGCGAGCCATAACCCGATCTTTCGCCAGATCGGCAATCTCATCGACACCGGGCTGAAATTCTCGCTCGAGGCGACGGCGGTGATTTCGCTCGACCGGCGCATGGAGGCCGTGGCGGCGCACCGCGAGGTGGTCGAGGCGCTGCGCATGCGCGACGCCGAGGCGGCGCGTGGGGCCGCAAACAAGATCCTCGACCTTGCGGCGCGCGACCTCGTCAGCGCCAAGAAACTCAAGAGCAACTGAGATTGCGCATGAAAATCATCTCGCTCACCACCTACATCGTTCCGCCGCGCTGGCTGTTCCTGAAGATCGAGACCGATGCCGGCGTCACCGGCTGGGGCGAGCCGGTCGTCGAGGGCCGGGCTCTGACCGTCGAGGCAGCGGTCAAGGAGCTTGGCGATTACCTCATCGGCAAGGATCCCCGCCTGATCGAGGACCACTGGACGGTGATGCACCGCGGCGGCTTCTACCGTGGCGGGCCGATCCTGATGAGCGCCATTGCGGGGATCGACCAGGCACTGTGGGATATCAAGGGCAAGGCGCTCGGCGTTCCCGTGCATGAGTTGCTCGGTGGCAAGCTGCGCGACACGATCAAGGTCTATTCTTGGATCGGCGGCGACCGGCCGGCCGAAGTGGCCGCTGGTGCCCGGGAAATGGTTGCGCGCGGCTTCCTGGCGCTCAAGATGAACGGCACTGAAGAACTGCAGATCGTCGACAGCCACGACAAGATCGACGCCGCTGTCGAACGCGTCGCCATGGTGCGCGAGGCCGTCGGACCCAACATCGGCATCGCCGTCGATTTTCATGGCCGCGTGCACCGGCCGATGGCGCGTGCCCTGGTCAAGGAACTCGAACCCTATAGGCTGATGTTCATCGAGGAGCCGGTGCTCAGCGAAAACCGCGAGGCGCTGAAGGAGATCGCCGCGCTCGGCTCGACGCCGATCGCGCTCGGCGAGCGGCTCTACAGCCGCTGGGACTTCAAATCCGTGTTCAAGGAAGGCGTCGTCGACATCATCCAGCCTGATCTGTCGCATGCCGGTGGCATCACCGAATGCCGCAAGATCGCGGCGATGGCGGAAGCCTATGACGTCGCGGTGGCGCCGCACTGCCCGCTCGGGCCGATCGCGCTTGCCGCGTGCCTGCAGCTCGACGCGGTCAGCTACAACTGCTTCATCCAGGAGCAGAGCCTCGGCATCCACTACAACGCCGCCAACGACCTGCTCGACTATGCCGCCAACAAGGATGTCTTCCGCTACGAGGATGGTTATGTCGCCATTCCCGACGGCCCGGGCCTGGGTGTCGAGATCGACGAGGAGTATGTCAAGGAACGCGCCAAGGAAGGCCACCGCTGGCGCAACCCTGTCTGGCGCCACAAAGACGGCTCCTTCGCCGAGTGGTGATCGGGCCGGCTTCCAGTCTCTAAGCGCTCCATGAACAGTGAAGACTTTGTCCGGCGAACAGTTGCTCTCGAGAAATGGCTGGTTCGTTCCGTTTGATGGGGGCGCTTTCAGCGGCGTTGCCTGAACTGACCATCAAACGCAGATGACCGCAGTACCACACATTCATCGGCTGCGAATTGCAGAGGGACTGTTTGGTGGAGCCAATCGGGATCGAACCGACGACCTCTTGAATGCCATTCAAGCGCTCTCCCAACTGAGCTATGGCCCCACTTCCGGCAGTCAACCGGCGCCGTTTCCGGCGAAGAGATCCGGCGCGGGTTGGAGACCGCGCCGTTAGTGCAGGCGGCTTCTAACCCCGCCTTTCGTCAATATCAAGCCTTCAAGAGCCGCTTTTTCTTCGCAGGCTACGAAAGCCTGCAAACGCCCGCTTTCAAGGCCGATCAGACCTCGTCGTCGTCGTCGCCGACGCCGATCATGTCGGCAACGTCGTCATCTTCTTCCTCTTCGTCGGCGAGGAAGGTGTCATCCTCGTCGTCGCCGAGGTCGACGTCATCCTCGTCGTCGCCGAGATCCGGCAGGTCGTCGCCCTTGGCGTCCTCGTCGGCCTCTTCAAGCGAGACGACCTCGACGCCCTCTTCTTCCTCGGCGTCCACTTCCTTCTCGGCCACTTCCTCTTCCTCCTCGAGGGCGGCAATCTTGCCTTCCTCGAAATAGGAACGCGGATAGGTCTTGCCGGTGTAGGGCGAGACGATCGGGTCCTTGTTCAGGTCGTAGAATTTTCGGCCCGTCTCCGGGTCGATACGTTTTGTGCCAAGTTCGGTTTTTGCCACGGCAAGCCTCGTCAATAAAAGAGTGGTCCCCTTAACCACAGTTTGCAGCGCTGTCAAAGCGAAAAGCCGGCGTCACAAAACCATACGTTGAAAGGCGTCGCGTCAGTGACGACCATGGGGGATGACCATTTCGGCCCGCCGTGATACGAGACCGCCGCAACAAATGAAAAGCGCCGGCCTGCCGGCATTCCGTCCAGGGAATTTCCATGTCTCACGCCGCCGCGCCCAAGCCGGCCACCGCCCGCCAATCCCCAGCCCTTTCCGGTATCGCGCGCGTGCCGGGCGACAAGTCGATCTCGCACCGCTCCTTCATGTTCGGCGGCCTCGCCTCCGGGGAGACCCGCATCACCGGCCTGCTCGAAGGCGAGGACGTGATGCGCACAGGTGCTGCCATGAAGGCTATGGGCGCACATATCGAGAAGAACGGCGACGAGTGGGTGATCCGCGGCACCGGCAACGGCGCGCTGCTGCAACCGGAAGGGCCGCTCGATTTCGGCAATGCCGGCACCGGCTCGCGGCTCACCATGGGCCTCGTCGGCACCTATGATATGGAAACGACCTTCATCGGCGACGCCTCGCTGTCCGGCCGGCCGATGGGCCGCGTACTCGAACCCTTGCGCCAGATGGGCGTGCAGGTGTTGAAGGCGACGCCGGGCGACCGCATGCCGATTACGCTGCATGGGCCAAAGCATGCCGCCCCGATCACCTATCGTGTGCCGATGGCCTCGGCGCAGGTAAAGTCGGCGGTGCTGCTCGCCGGCCTCAACACGCCCGGCATTACCACGGTGATCGAGCCGGTAATGACACGCGACCACACGGAAAAGATGCTAAAGGGTTTTGGCGCCAATCTGTCGGTCGAAACCGACGAACGCGGCGTGCGCCACATCTTCATCGAAGGCCAGGGCAGACTGACCGGCCAGACCATCGCGGTGCCGGGTGACCCCTCCTCAGCCGGCTTCCCGCTGGTGGCCGCGCTGATCGTGCCGGGATCGGACATTGTGATCGAAAACGTGCTGATGAACCCGACCCGCACCGGCCTGCTTTTGACGCTCCAGGAAATGGGCGGCAAGATCGACATTTTGAACCCGCGCAACGCCGGTGGCGAAGATGTCGCCGATTTGCGCGTGCGCTACTCCGAACTGAAGGGCGTCACCGTGCCGCCCGAGCGGGCGCCGTCGATGATCGACGAGTACCCCGTGCTTGCGGTCGCTGCCAGCTTCGCCGAGGGCGAAACGCTGATGCAGAGACTGGAAGAGCTGCGCGTCAAGGAATCCGACCGGCTGTCGGCCGTCGCCAACGGGCTGAAGCTCAACGGCGTCGACTGCACCGAGGGCGAGGCCTCGCTTGCCGTGCGCGGAAAACCGGGCGGCAAGGGGCTGGGTGGCCATCCGAACGGCCAGGACACGACCGTGCAGACCCATCTCGACCACCGCATCGCCATGAGTTTCTTGGTCATGGGGCTGGCGACGGAAAAGCCGGTGACGATCGATGACGCCGCGATGATTGCGACGAGCTTTCCGGAGTTCATGGGGCTGATGACGGGGCTGGGCGCGGAGATCGGCTAGTCGATGGCTTGGGACCAGACTGCAACGCTGGCGGGACAGCACCCCCCTCTGTCCTGCCGGACATCTCCCCCGCAAGGGGGGAGATTGGCGGCTTTGGCGCTCCATTCAATCCTGCAATATTGGCGATTGGCTAAGTCAGCGGTGATGGCTGATCTCCCCCCTTGCGGGGGAGATGTCCGGCAGGACAGAGGGGGGTGTGAAGAATCTCGGCGCCCGTCTTCTTCATCGCACCTGTCAATCGCGGCGGCCCGCCAATGACTCACACCTTCACCATCGCTATCGACGGCCCGGCCGGCGCCGGCAAAGGCACCCTCGCCCGCCGACTCGCCGACCATTACCGGCTGAACCTACTCGACACCGGCCTCACCTATCGCGCCGTCGCCTATGCGCTGATCCAGCACGCGCTGCCGCTCGACAATGTCTCGGCGGCCGAAACCGCTGCCCGCCAGGTCGATCTGGCGAAGCTCGACCGCGCGGTGCTGTCGGCGCATGCCGTCGGCGAGGCTGCCTCCAAGGTCGCGGTGTACCCGACGGTGCGGCGCATCCTCGTCGAAAAGCAGCGCGACTTCGCCAAGACGCCGCCGGGTGCGGTGCTCGATGGGCGCGACATCGGCACCGTCGTGTGCCCCGACGCCGACATCAAACTCTATGTGACAGCGAGCGCGGAGGTGCGGGCACAGCGCCGGCTGTCGGAGATCGAAAGCATCGGCGGCACCGCTGATTTCACCGAGATCCTCGCCGATATCGTGCGCCGCGACGAGCGCGACATGGGTCGAGCGGACTCACCGTTGAAGCCGGCGGCCGACGCGCACTTGCTTGATACCAGCGAAATGGCTATAGAAGCCGCGTTTCTTGCAGCCATGGCGATCATAGACGACGTGCTGGCCAAAAGAGACAAGGCCTGATCCGGGTTTTCCCTCGTATTCCGTTGTCGGAGGCGAAGAAAATACCCATATCGGGCACGAACCAGCCTGCCAGCATTCTTCATGCGCCGGAATTGCCGCTTAAAGAGCGGCCCAGGGTTTTTGTAGCCCGGAACGCCGGCAGGCCAACGCAACGCTAACCCACGGCGCCCGTCCCGCTTTTAGATGCGGGGCACTCCAGGAGAAACAATGTCAGCTGCAAATCCCACTCGCGACGATTTCGCGAGCCTGCTCGAAGAATCTTTTACCGCCGGCCATTCCGGCGAAGGTCAGGTCGTCAAGGGCATCATCACCGCCATTGAAAAAGACATGGCTATCATCGACGTCGGCCTCAAGGTCGAAGGCCGCGTGCCGCTGAAGGAATTCGGCGTCAAGGGCAAGGACACCACCCTCAAGGTCGGTGACACCGTCGAAGTCTATGTCGAGCGCATCGAAAACGCGCTTGGCGAAGCGATGCTTTCACGTGAAAAGGCCCGCCGCGAAGAGAGCTGGGTCCGTCTCGAAGAGAAGTTCACCAAGGGTGAGCGCGTCGAAGGCGTCATCTTCAACCAGGTCAAGGGCGGCTTCACCGTCGACCTCGACGGCGCCGTGGCCTTCCTGCCGCGCAGCCAGGTCGATATCCGCCCGATCCGCGACGTCTCCCCGCTGATGCACAACCCGCAGCCCTTCGAGATCCTCAAGATGGATCGCCGCCGCGGCAACATCGTGGTGTCGCGCCGTACCGTGCTTGAGGAGAGCCGCGCCGAACAGCGTTCGGAAATCGTGCAGAACCTCGAAGAAGGCCAGGTTGTCGAAGGCGTCGTCAAGAACATCACCGATTATGGTGCGTTCGTCGACCTCGGCGGCATCGACGGCCTGCTGCATGTCACCGACATGGCATGGCGCCGCGTCAACCATCCGACCGAAATCCTCAACATCGGTCAGACGGTCAAGGTGCAGATCATCCGCATCAACCAGGAAACCCACCGCATCTCGCTCGGCATGAAGCAGCTCGAGAGCGATCCGTGGTCCGAGATCGGCACCAAGTTCCCGATCGGCAAGAAGATCAAGGGTACCGTCACCAACATCACCGACTACGGCGCGTTCGTCGAGCTGGAGCCGGGCATCGAGGGTCTCATCCACGTTTCGGAAATGTCGTGGACGAAGAAGAACGTGCATCCCGGCAAGATCCTGTCGACGACCCAGGAAGTCGACGTGGTGGTGCTCGAGGTCGATCCGGCCAAGCGCCGCATCTCGCTCGGCCTCAAGCAGACGCTCGAGAATCCGTGGCAGGCTTTCGCCTCGAGCCATCCAGTCGGCAGCCAGGTCGAGGGCGAGGTCAAGAACAAGACCGAGTTCGGCCTGTTCATCGGCCTCGAAGGCGACGTGGACGGCATGGTGCACCTTTCCGACCTCGACTGGACGCGTCCGGGCGAGCAGGTCATCGAAGAGTACAATCGCGGCGACATGGTCAAGGCGCAGGTGCTCGACGTCGACATCGACAAGGAGCGCATCTCGCTCGGCATCAAGCAGCTGGCCAAGGATACGGTCGGCGAAGCGGCGACTTCAGGCGAACTGCGCAAGAACGCGGTCGTCACCTGTGAGGTCATCGGCGTCAAGGATGGCGGTCTGGAAGTGCGGCTGGTCGACAGCGGCATCGAGACCTTCATCAAGCGCTCCGATCTGAGCCGTGACCGCGACGAGCAGCGCCCCGAGCGCTTCACCGTCGGCCAGAAGGTCGACGCCCGCGTCATCGCCTTCGACAAGAAGACCCGCAAGCTGCAGGTCTCGATCAAGGCGCTGGAAATCGCTGAAGAGAAGGAAGCGGTCGCTCAGTACGGCTCGACCGACTCCGGCGCTTCGCTGGGCGACATCCTGGGTGCCGCGCTGAAGAAGCAGGGCAGCTAAGCCCTTCGCATCGCGAAGTCCTTCGCGAAGCGAAGTTCTTCACAGGCTCGAAAACAAAACCCCGCCGGAGCGATCCGGCGGGGTTTTTCTTTGACCGAGGTAAAGGTTGGAAGGTTACGCCCTGCCGTAAAGCGGCACCAGCGTACCACTCATCGCCTGGTTGGCCGGCGAGGCAAGGTAGGCGATGGCCTCGGCGGCGGCTTCGAGGCTGACCCATCTGGTGACGTCGGCATCCGGCATGTCGGCACGGTTGGCCGGCGTATCGAGCGTCGACGGCGCCACCGCATTGACCAGGATACCCCTGTGCTTCAGCTCTTCGGCCACCGCCACCGTCATGGCTGCCACTGCCGCCTTGCTGGCGGCGTAAGCGACCATGCCGGCGCCGCGCCGCGGGTCGAGCCCGGCGCGCGCCGTGACGTTGACGATGCGGCCCGCCGTGTCCGACGACAGCATCGAGCGGATCGCGGCGCGGCAGCACAGGAAGGCGGTGCGCGCATTGGTGTCCATCATCTCGGCAAAGGACGCCGACTCGATCTTTTCCACCGGTGCGGCGGTGAAGCCGCCGGCCAGGTGGATCGAGCCCCACAGGCCTGGAACCTGGCTGTAGAACGCTTCGACCTTGGCAGGGTCCGAGAGATCGACGTTGTGCACCAGCTGGACACGGTCATGCGTGGTAAAGGGGAAATGCGTAGGGGCGGCAGCATGAGCGTTGGGCACATGGCAGATCGCGCCGTCACTCAGCAGTTTGCCGACAACCGCACCGCCGAGCGCACCGGTCCCACCGGTCACGACGATATGCTTGCCTTCAAGTGTTTCCGTCATCTTGGACGCTCCTGTCATTTTTTTATCGTTAGGTCGTTTCTGTGCCGCCGACGCGAAGCGTCGCGCCTTTTGCGCCATCACTCAATTGACATCTCGACATGGCAGTTGTCGCGTCTTTGCATGCGTCCGCCCACCGGCCGGCCGTGGTTCAGGGCCGTTGAGACGGGAAATACGTAGCACCGTCCTTCAGTCAACCGTGATTTCGATGACGCGCGGCAGTCCGGTGGCCCGGGCGCGTTTCAGCGCGTCCGCCAGAGCGTCGATATCGGCAAGCCGTTCGGCGCCGATGCCATAGGCCTCGGCCAGCTTGCAGAAATCCGGCGGCGCCGGCGATACGCCGACGGGCTCGACACCGACATCGAGCATGGAGGTTTCGATCTCGCGGTAGCCCCTGTTATTCCAGACGATGAAGATGACCGGCGCCCGCGCATCGAGCGCGGCGCCCAACTCCGGCAACGTGAACTGGAAGCCGCCGTCGCCGGTCACGCAGACAACCGGCGCATCGGGTATCGCAAGGGCCGCGCCAATCGCTGCCGGCGGGCCATAGCCGAGCGCGCCGAAGCCGGTGGCGGCGTTGAACCAGCCGCCGGGGCGATCATGGTCGTAATAGAGGTTGGCGGCATAGATCGGCTGTGTCGAATCGCCGACGATGAGTGCCCCCGGCAAAGCGTCGCGGATCATCTCGACGGCACGCACTTGCGCCTGCAGGGTCGGATTGAGCTCGGCAAAGGCCGCTTTTCGTGTAGCAGCGGCGCGCAACGAACCGCCCTCGCTTGCCCGGACATGGCCCGTTTCCAGAAGCAGCGCTTCGAGCGCCTCGCTGCAATCGGCCTGGATCGAAACGGTTGCCGGGCGGCGGGCAAGCTGGTCGGCGCCGATATCGATGCGGATCAGATTGGCGGGCAGGACGAAGCCGCCATCGCTGTAGCCGTCATAGTCGGTCGGGCCGAATTCGGTGCCGGCGGCAATGACCAGGTCGGCATCGGCCATCAGCGCCCGCACTGTCTTCAGGCTGGGACTGGCCGGCACGCAAAGCGGATGACCATGCAGCAGGCCGCGCGCATTGGTGGTCTGGACGACCGGCGCTCCCAGCCGCTCGGCCAGACGCCGCAATGGCGCCCCGGCGCGTTTGGCGCCGCCGCCGACCAGGATCAGCGGGCGGCGCGCGGCAGCGATGAGTTTGGCCGCGCTGGCAATTGCGGCACCTTCCGGCGCGGGTGGCGTCACATTGCTCAGCATGGCAGCGATGCCATCCGCCGGCTTGACCATGACGTCGGTCGGGATCTCGATATGCACCGGGCCGGGCCGGGCCAATGAAAACAGGGCGAAGGCCTGCGCCAGAGCAGCGGGCAATTCGCTGGCCTCGGTGACGCGCTTCGAAAACAGCGCCACCTTCTCCATCATGCCGCGCTGATCCGGCAGTTCATGCAGATGGCCGAGGCCCTTGCCCAGCGTCGGCATGGCGTTGACGCCGGATATGACCAGCATCGGCACCGAATCAGCGCGTGCCTGCCCCATGGCGGTGATGGTGTTGGTCAGCCCCGGTCCGGTGATGACGAAGGCGACGCCCGGCCTGCCGCTGGCGCGCGCATAGCCATCGGCCATGAAGCCGGCGCCCTGTTCGTGACGCGGCGTGACGTGGCGGATCTTCGAGCGCGCCAGCCCGCGGTAGAGCTCGACCGTGTGGACGCCCGGAATCCCGAACACCGTGTCGACGCCATGCGCTTCGAGCAGCGAAATCAACGCCTCCCCGACCGTCGTCCCAGTGGTGGCCCCAGTGGCGATCATTGGCGCAGCACCGGGCGCGTCAGGCAGGTCGGACCGCCCTCGCAGGCGATGCAGAGCGCATCCGCATCGAAGGTGGCGACCGTGCAGCCGGCCGCTTCCATGGCGGCCGCCGTCCTGGGAAAGCCGGCAACGGCAATGATCTGGCGCGGCGCGGTCGGCAGCACATTGAGACTGAGCCCGCTGGAGGCGAAGAACTCGTCGGCATCGCCCTCGACCAGCTTGATGCCGCGCGCCCGCAGCATCTGGTAGAAGGCGGCCGGCACCAAGGGCGCATAGACCAGCGCCAGATCGTCGGCGAGCGGGCTGATCACCGACATCAGATGCAGGCAGGCTTCCTCGCCGTGCCAGAGCGGCAGATCGAAACCGAAGACCGAAATGCCCTTAGGCGAGAGCAGGTTCGAAAGCTGCTGGATGCCGTCCTGGTTGGTGCGTACGCCACGACCGACGGCCAGCGTGGTTGCGTCGACCCAGACACAGTCGCCGCCTTCCACCTGGCCCGGATCGTCGATCCGGCCGAGAATGGGGATCCCCATGCGCTTGTAAGCTGCCTCGTGCAGACCGGGCTCGGCACGGCGCAGCGCCTTGCCCATCGAAAGGATAATCGCGCCATGATCGGTCATCAGCGACGGATCATGGGTGAAGACGGAATCGGCCAGCCCGTCATCGGCGTCCGTCAACCATTCGATCTCGGCGCCGGAGGCCGCGACCATGCTGGTCAACTGCTCATGCTGGGCCGCGGCCTTCTGTGGATCGAACCCCGGACCATAGTGCCATTCCTGTGCCCTGGCATGACGCATGGCGCTCGTGGCGGACCGCATCAACACGCGTTTCAGGGGTCCGGCCATGGACTGCGACCCGTATGATTTGCCCACTAAATTCTCCCTGAACGTCGGTTGGCGCCACTAACCACTACAGCAAGCTGTGATCAATAGTCCAAAAACCATGGTTGACGGAGGCAAGCGGAACGGTCCATCCTGAGCATGGGAACTCTGTCCAGTGACGGGTAATGGGTAAAAGATACCAGCAGCGACGAGCTCGAACGCTCCGCGGAGCGTGGAAGGAATGACGGCCATAAGCGCCGCATCCGGGATGACAGCGCAAAGCGCCGCACCCGCATTGAAACATACGGCGCAGGACGGCGCCGCCGAAGCCATCCATGTCGAGAACCTGCACAAGAGATTCGGTGAGCTGCATGTGCTGAAGGGCGTCTCGCTGTCGGCGCGCGACGGCGAGGTCATCGCCATAATCGGCGGCTCGGGCTCGGGCAAATCGACCCTGCTGCGCTGCATCAACTGCCTGGAAAACCCGACGAGCGGCATCATTCGCGTCAATGGCGAGGAGATCAAGCTCAAGGCCGACAGCCATGGGCACACGGTTCCGGCCGACCGCAAGCAGATCGAGCGCATCCGCTCCAAGCTTGGCATGGTGTTCCAGAACTTCAACCTTTGGAGCCACATGACGCTGATCGAAAACGTCATCGAGGTTCCCGTACATGTGCTTGGCATCAAGCGCGATGTTGCGATCGACGAGGCCGAAAAGCTGCTCGCCCGCGTCGGTCTGGCCGAAAAGCGCGACGTCTATCCGGCCTATCTGTCAGGCGGCCAGCAGCAGCGCGCGGCGATCGCCCGGGCGCTGGCCATCAATCCGCGCGTCATGCTGTTTGACGAACCGACCTCGGCGCTCGATCCCGAGCTGGTCGGTGAGGTGCTGAAGGTGATCGGCGACCTTGCGCGCGAAGGCCGCACCATGGTGCTGGTCACCCACGAGATGAAGTTCGCCCGCGAGGTCGCGACGCATGTCGTCTATCTCTACAATGGATTGGTCGAGGAAGAAGGCCCGCCGGAGCAGATCTTCGGCGCGCCCAACTCCGAAAGGCTGAAGCAGTTCATCCGCAACATCGGCTAGGAAAGCCGGGACGGAAGAAAACCGGGAACCAACAACAAACTGGGAGTCGTGACATGAAGACTGTTCTGAAAACATTCGCCGCAGCGCTGCTGCTGGGCGTCGCCGCCATGGGCGTGGCCAAGGCCGATCCGGTCAAGATCGGCGTCGCCGCCGAGCCTTATCCGCCCTTCACCTCGCCCGATGCTTCGGGCAAGTGGGTTGGCTGGGAGATCGACTTCATCGACGCCGTCTGCGCCGAGGAGAAGCTCGATTGCGTCATCACCCCGGTTGCCTGGGACGGCATCATCCCGGCACTGACGACCAAGAAGATCGACCTCATCGTCTCCTCGATGTCGATCACCGCCGAACGCGCGAAGACGATCGATTTCTCGGACAAGTACTATAACACGCCGACCGCGATCATCGGCCCCAAGGACCAGAAATTCGGCTCCGCCCCGGACGACCTCAAGGGCAAGATCGTCGGCGTGCAGGTTTCGACGGTGCACGCTGTCTACGCCAAGAAGCACTTTGGCAGCACAGCCTCGGAGATCAAGGAATACCAGACCCAGGACGAGGCCAACAACGATCTGGCCGCCGGCCGCCTCGATGCGGTTCAGGCCGATTCCATCGCGCTTGGCGAGTTCCTGAAATCCGACCAGGGCAAGGCCTGCTGCGACTTGAAGGGGATGGTCGCTCCTGACGACGAAGTGCTCGGACCGGGCGTCGGGGCCGGTGTGCGCAAGGAAGACACCGAACTGAAGGGCAAAATCAACGCCGGCATCAAGGCGATCCGCGCCAACGGCAAATATGACGAGATCTCGAAGAAATACTTCGATTTCGACATTTATGGCGGCGGCGGCGCGCAGTCGAACTGACGATCCTCGTATGAGCGGTGGGGCATGGCGTCAGCGCCAGGCCCCACCTGCCCGATCTTTCCCAGGCATGTTTGCCGCCGACTTAGCCGTCGGCGGTTATCCAGCACTTCGGGGGCGACGCTGATCGACGCACTTCTTTCGGCCTCCGCGGCCGGCATCACCGAGCTTCTCTCGCCCTACCCGCCAGGCTGGGGCGGGACGCTTCTGGTCGGGCTGCTGCATTCGATCGAGATCGCGCTGGGCGCCACGTGCCTCGGCCTTCTGATCGGCACCGGCGGCGCCTATGGCAAGCTTTATGGCGGGCCGGTGGTGCGCGATCTCCTGGCGGTCTACACCACCATCGTGCGCGCGGTGCCCGAACTGGTGCTGATCCTGCTGCTCTATTACGCCGGAACCGACCTGATCAATCAGGCGCTGACGGCCATGGGCTATCAGCGCGTCGACGTGAGTGGCCTTGCCGCCGGCATCGCCGTGCTCGGCTTCGTCCAGGGCGCCTATTCGACAGAGGTGATACGCGGCGCGATTCTGGCCATTCCGCAGGGCCAGATCGAGGCCGCGCGCGCCTATGGAATGTCTCCGGGCCTGATGTTGCGGCGCATCACCTTGCCGTCAATGCTGCCCTTCGCCATACCGGGCCTCGCCAATCTCTGGCTGATCGCCACCAAGGACACCGCGCTATTGGCGGTCGTCGGTTTTTACGAACTGGCGCTGGCGACGCGGCAGGCGGCGGGTGTCACCAAAGCCTATTTCACCTTCTTTTTCGCGGCGGGCGTGCTTTATCTGCTTTTGTCGCTGTTCTCCAACCTCGTCATCGGCCGTGTCGAGACCTGGTCGCGGCGCGGCATGCCTTCGCTCAAGGAGGCGCGCTGATGGCCAACGAGGCTGCCATCATCAACGTCGTCGCGCGAACGTCGCTGTGGCTGCAGCCGCACCGCATCGTGCTGATCCTGATCGCACTCGGCCTGGTTCTGTCGGCCGCCTTTTTCATGCGCTGGGACTGGCTGCCGCAATATTATGAAATGGGCTTGATCGGCATCTGGCGGTCGCTGTGGATCCTGGCCGTCACCTGCGTCCTGGGCTTCCTGCTGGCCGTGCCGCTAGGGCTGGCGCAAGCCGCCGGCTCATTCTGGTTCGCCGCGCCCGCCAAGGTGTTCTGCACGGTGATCCGGGGCACGCCGCTGCTGATCCAGCTATGGCTGCTTTATTACGGCCTGGGCTCGCTGTTCCCGCAATATCCTTGGATCCGCGAATCCTGGATGTGGCCATATCTGCGGCAAGCCTGGCCCTATGGCGTGCTGGCGTTGACCCTGTCGTTCGCCGGCTATGAGGGCGAGGTGATGCGCGGCGCCTTTGCGGGCGTGCCGAAGGGGCAACTCGAAGCCGCCCGCGCGTTCGGCATGAGCCGCTGGAAGGCGTTCCGGCGCATCTGGCTGCCGCAAGCCATCTATCGGGCGTTGCCGACGCTGACCGGGGAGACCGTGCTGCAGTTGAAATCGACGCCGCTGGTGGCGACGATCAGCGTCATCGACATCTTCGCCGTTTCGTCCAAGGTGCGGCAGGACACCTATCTCACCTATGAACCCCTGCTGCTGCTGGCGCTGATCTACATGATGATCACCGGTATTCTGGTCTTTGCGTTCAGCAGGATAGAAGCGCGGATCCCCAACAAGATTGGTTAGAGGGGAGTAGGGGAGTAGGGGAGTAGGGGAGTAGGGGAGTATCCGGCTACTATCCACATTCACATTTCCATCCCCATTCGCTATTCACTGCTCACTGTCCCCTACTCCCGTACTCCCCTATTCCCTTACTCCCCTAGGACGGCCATGATGCAACTCAGTCTCGACCAGGCAAAAGGACTGTGCCGGATGGCGGCACTTGGCGCCGGCGCCAATGAGGAAGCGGCACAATCGCTCGCTGCTTCGATCATATCAGCCGAGGCCGAAGGGCTTTCCTCGGTCGGTCTGTCGCATTTCATCGACTATCTTGAGGCGCTGGAAGCCGGACGCATCGACGGCAATGCCGATCCGGTGATCACCCGGCCGGCGCTTGCGGTCTATCTCTCCGATGCACGCGGCGGGCTGGCGCATACCGGCTTCGACCGCACCATCGACGACCTCGCCAAGGCGGCAAAGCTGTTCGGTGTCGCCATCTTCTCGCAGAAGAACGCCTATACATGCGGCGCGCTCGGCTATTTCACCGGAAGGCTGGCAGCACTTGGACTGGTGTCGTTCGCCGCCACCAACGGCCCGGCCGTGCTTGCCGGCTCGGGCTCGGTCAAGCCGGTCTATTGCACCAACCCGATGTCGTTTGCCGCACCCGCCGCCGACGGCGCGCCGCTGGTCATCGACCAGTCGTCAAGCGCCACCGCCTTCGTCAACATCCGCAAAGCGGCCGAAGAGGGCAAGACAATCCCGGAAGGCTGGGCGCTGGACGCCAGCGGCAACCCGACCACCGATCCGGCCGCCGCCATGAAGGGCGCCATGCTTGCCTTCGGCGGCCAGCGCGGTGCCAACATCGCGTTGATGGTCGAAGTGCTGGCAGCCGGCCTGTCAGGCGCCAACTGGTCGCTCGACGCGCCATGGTTCAGCGGCGGGCCGGACAGTCCCGGCACCGGCCTGTTCGTGCTTGCCGTCGAGCCCAAGCTGCTCGATCCGGATTTCGAGCAGCGAATGAAGGACCAACTCGACCGGCTGCGGCGGCGCTTCGGCGTGCACGTGCCGGGCCGCGCCCGTGCAGAGGCGGCAGAGAAGGCGCAAGCGCGGGGCATCACCGCATCCAAGGCGGTGGTGCAGCGCATTTCCGAATTCGCCGCACGCTACTCTTCCTGAATAATAATTAAATATCAATTGGTTATCTGAAATCAGCCCGCCCCAGGCGCGGTGCGGTGCGATTTTCTTTGCGCGCCGCTGAACCTTTCCGCGCCTTGCTGCGACACAGCTTTGTCCAGGGCAAGGCGAGCTTGCCCGATCCACACCGGGGGAAGCAGCAAACCGAAATCGAAAGCCTGCATCACGCGATGGCCGGTCCTTCGCGCCTCGGAAACTCAACCCAAATCAAAGGAAATTGTCATGACCAACACCAAGATCACCATGCTGACCGCCGTCCTTCTGCTCGGCTCGTTCATGGGTGCCACACAGGCAGCCACCTTGAAGGCCGCGCCGGCCAAGCCGTCCAGCCCGGGTGTCATCACTGCCCCGAGCGGCGGGGCCACCGAAGATCACTACTGCAAGAACGGCCATGCAAAATTCGCCAATTGCAGCGCCGATTTCGTCGCCGCCTGCAAGAAGGTTGGTGGCACCATGTCGGATGTTCAGGGCTGGGGTGGGCGTACTTGCTTCACGCCCTCCTGATACCGTCTCAGGTCAGGCCGCTCCGTCGGCCCCTGACTTCACATGGACGTCGCCCGGAAAACCCCGCTTCTGCGGGGTTTTCTGCGTTTTGATCGAACAATGGTAAAACATTCTTATTCTGGTCAACTTTTGTTTATTTGACTTCGGCCGACCCGATCGGCCGTTTGCGCTGATTGAGCAAAACAGAGGAGTTATAATGTCGGCAAGCACGGACAATCCCCGCAACGCCCTTGTCATCCCGGTCCTTGGCAGGTTTTACGCGGCTCTGCACGATGGTGCCGAAACCGTTCTTCGCCTCGTCGCCGGTGGGTTTCTCGCCATCCACGGTTCGCAGAAGATCACCAATCCCTTCGGCGCTGCCGAGATGGTCGAGGGTCTCGGCTTCTATCCGGGTGCGTTGTGGTCCTTGCTTTTGGCCTGCACTGAATTCTTCGGCGGCATCTTCATCGCCATCGGGTTTTTGACGCGGCCGGCCGCCTTTGCCGGCCTGTTCGTGCTGCTGGTCACGGTCTGGTTCCACTGGGTTACGATGGACCAGGGTTATTCGGGCGCGGAGAAGTCGCTGCTGTGGGCGGCGATCCTGCTCTTCTTCGTCATTCGCGGCGGCAACCGCCATTCGGTCGACGCCCGTATCGGCAAAGCGTTCTGACAGGCTGATAGCGACGACGCGTCGCCCTTTGCCTTTGGCACGAAACGGATTATGAAACGGCTTCAGCCAAGCTTGCGAGCGCCGGAGCCAGCCATGACCGAAATCCTGCAGACCCCAAAGCTCGTCGTCGTCTTTGGCGGGTCAGGCTTTGTCGGGCGCCATGTCGTGCGTGCGCTGGCCAAGCGCGGCTATCGCATCCGGGTCGCCTGCCGGCGGCCCGATCTTGCCGGCCATTTGCAGCCGCTTGGCAATGTCGGCCAGATCCAGCCGGTCCAGGCCAATGTGCGCGTGCGTTGGTCGGTAGACCGCGCCGTGCAAGGCGCCGACCATGTCGTCAATCTGGTCGCCATCCTGCATGAGAGCGGCCGGCAGAAATTCTCCGCCGTGCACGAATTCGGCGCCCGCGCAGTGGCCGAGGCCGCGCGCTCGGTCGGCGCCGGCCTGACCCACATTTCTGCGCTTGGCGCCGATCTGGACTCCGAATCGGACTACGCGCGCACCAAGGCGCTTGGCGAAAAGGCTGTGCTGGAGACGATCAAGGACGCCGTGATCTTCCGGCCGTCGATCAATTTCGGACCCGAAGACGGCTTCTTCAACCGCTTCGCCAACATGGCGCGCTATTCGCCGGTGCTGCCGCTGATCGGCGGCGGCCAGACCAAGTTTCAGCCGGTCTATGTCGGCGACGTGGCCGAAGCGGTGGCGCGCTCGGTCGACGGCAAGGTGGATGGCGGCCAAATCTATGAACTCGGCGGACCGAAGGTGCTCACCTTCAAGCAGTGTATGGAAGAGCTGCTCGACGTGATCGAGCGCAAGCGGCTGCTGGTGCCGGTGCCGTGGTGGGTGGCCAACATCCAGGCCTCGATCCTCGGCCTGTTGCCCAATCCGCTGCTGACCAAGGACCAGGTGATGCAGTTGCGCGAGCACAATGTCGTTTCGGACGCCGCCACCAAGACCAACAGGACGCTTGCGGGGCTCGGCATCCAGCCGCAATCGATCGCGACGATCCTGCCCAGCTATCTCTGGCGCTACCGCGCCGCCGGCCAGTTCCAGCAACGCAAGCCTGCGGCTTGATTTATCACAACCGTCTGAAGCTGTGTCTCATGCCTATCGCGGCGTGACCCGCATTGGCAGACCGCCTTGTGGCTGCGTGGTGAGTTTCTGCACCGGCCAAGGCTTGGTTTCGGCGGTGGTGTCGAAGCGGAAGCGCGACAGCATGATCGCCAGCGCGATGATCGCCTCCTGCATGGCGAAGCTGGCGCCGATGCAGACGCGAGGACCGGCGCCAAACGGCAGATACTGGAAGCGGTCGATCTTTTCGCGATTTCCCGGGTGGAAGCGCTCCGGCAGGAAGGCATCCGGCCGGTCCCAAAGCTTCCTGTGGCGATGCACGACCCATGGCATCACCAGCACGGCGGCATGCTTGGGGATATGAAGATCCTTCCACATTTCCGGTTCGATCGGCTCGCGGTTGATCGACGGCGCCGGCGGATAGAGCCGGAGCGCCTCGTCGAAGGCGGCGCGGGTGAACGGCATGGCATCGAGCCATTTCGTCGGATCGGGCTCGCGCGCCAGCACCTGGTCAATCTCCTGCTCGACCCGGTTGCGCTCCCACGGTGATTCCGCCAGGCAATACAGCGTCCAGCCCAAAGCCCGCGCGGTCGTCTCATGGCCGGCGCCGATGAAGGTGATGATGTTGTCCTCGACCTCGGCCCGCGTCAGTCCGTCGGGGCCCTCGGCCTTGAGCAACAGCGTCAGGAAATCCTGCGGCACGGCACCTGGATCGCGCTTGAATTTCCCTTCGCGCATCTTGACCGTGTCGGTGACGATCTTGCGGAAATAGGCCATGGTCTTGCGGCCACGGATGCGGGTCAGCCTCGGCAGCCAGTCGGGCGCGCGCAACAGATCGAGCGGGTCGACGCGTCCCATGGTCTCGAACAGGCGGTCGATCTCGTTGGCGAAACTGCCGGGCTCGCCAGCGATCTCGCCGGAAAACAGCGTCTCGGCCAGGATGTCGTAAGTGAGCAGCGTCATGTCATGAGCGATGTCGGACGTGCCGCCGTCTTCATAGCGGGTGACGAAGTCCAGCGTGCGTCTCAGCATCGGCTGGGCGAAGCCGAAGATGTGGCGCGGCGTGAACACCGGCGCCATCGCCTTGCGCGACCGCTTCCAGACCTCGCCCTCGGCGGTCAGCAGGCCGTCGCGCAGGATCGGCCGCAGGATCTTCTGGCGCACCGTCGCCATCTTGTAGTTCCTGGCGTTGTCGACCAGCACATGGCGGATCAGGCCGGGATCGTTGGCGACGATCAGATGTCCGCCAACGCCATTGGCCGAAATCCAAGGCTCGTTGTAGGTGTGTTCACCCCACAATTCGAGCGGGTTGCGGTAGACGATGCGGATCATCTCCAGCGTCGAGGGCGGCGTCGTGCGCGGCTTCGGCGCCGGGGGAATGAAGGGGGCGGGCTGGATGTCCATGCTGTGCTCCGCTGATGACCCAATGTAGTGGGCCGCAAAGCAGGCGTCCATGTGACCGTACGGCAAGGCCCTGCTCTCCGGAACGTGACCGGTTACCGTGAGGTGCCTTCTTGTTGCCCCGAGCGGCATGCCCTAGGTGGCAGTCACCAATGGATACCGCTACCGCAGGAGCCCAGCTTGAAGCACCAGTTGAACATCATCATCGGCAGCACGCGGCCAGGCCGCGCAGGACCGGTTTTTGCCAAGTGGCTGGAGACGTTCGCGCGCGAGCATGGAAAATTCGAGCCGGTACTGACCGACATCGACACGTTCAAGCTTCCGGTGCTGGACGAACCGCACCATCCAAGACTCGGCAATTACCAGAACGACCATACCAAGGCCTGGTCGAAAGCGATCGATGCCGCCGATGCCTTCGTCTTCGTGGCGCCGGAATACAATTATTTCGTGGCGCCGGCGATCGTCAACGCGATCGATTATCTCTCGCGTGAATGGAAGTACAAGCCTGCCGCCATTTTCAGCTATGGCGGCGTCTCCGGCGGCCTGCGCGCGGCGCAAGCGCTGAAGCCGCTGCTGACCTCGGTGGGTGTCATGCCGATCTCGGAAGGCGTCGCCCTGCCGATGTATCAGAAACTGCTCGACGAGAACGGCGCTTTCAACGCCGGCGAACAGGTGCAGGGCGGAGCCAAAACCATGCTCGACGAGCTGTTGCGCTGGAGCGAGGCTTTGAAGCCTATGCGGGCTGCCTGAAAACGCTGGTCTTCCGCAAAAAGCCCGGCTTGCTCATGGCATAAAGAGGTGGAATGTTTGCGCAAATGGACAAGCCGGGGGGCGGTTCGACTTGCGTTTGCTTTTTGCCTTGCTGCTGATGCTCATGACCACCGCCACCGCGGCGGCTGAGCGGCGCGTGGCCTTGATCATCGCCGACGACGACTACCGCCTGATCCGGCCGCTTGCCAATCCGGTCCATGACGGCGAGGCGATGGCAGCGGCGCTGAAGAAGCTCGGCTTCGAGGTCGTCCTCGAAACCAATCGCGACCTCAGGCGCATGCGCCGCGCGCTCGACGATTTTCGCCAGGATGCCAAAGGCGCCGACGTGGCGCTGGTCTATTTCTCCGGCCACGGTGTCGAAATCTCGGGCGACAACCGGCTGCTGCCGGTCGATGCCGACGCCTCCTCGCTTGATGCGCTGGAGAAGACCAGCCTGCCGCTAGAGGAGGTGCGCGACAGCGTGGCCGCCACTGCCAAGGTCGGCCTGATCATGCTCGACGCCTGCCGGAGCGATCCGTTTTCGGGCACGGTGGGTGACGGGCGCGGCGCGACGTCGCTGGTCAAGGATGTCGTGGAAAATGTCCGGCCGGGGCTTGGTCGGACTGGCCGCGCCGAAAACATCCTGTTCGCTTTCTCGGCAGCACCCGGCGAGACGGCGGCCGACGGAACCGGCCAGAACTCGCCATTCACCACGGCGCTGACCAAATATCTCGGCACCAGCGGGCTCGAAATCCGCTCGGTGCTGACGCTGGTGCAGCAGGAGGTCTACGATTTGTCGCGGGGCAAACAGCTGCCTTACGTCGAGAGCGGCCTGCCGAAGCTGTTCTTTGCCGCGGCCGCCAAGGAACAATTGCCGGAGCGCGAGCGCCTGCTGCTTGCCATGGCCGACGTAACGCCGGAAATGCGCGGTGAGGTCGAGCAGGTTGCCAGCGATGCCGGCATGCCGCTGGCGCCTCTCTACGGCGTGCTGATCAGTTCCGACGCCAGCCACCTTTCGGCGGACAGCCTGAATGCCCGGTTGCGCGAGGCGGCGGACGCCTTCGTCAAGGTGCGCGGCGAAATGAGGACGCTGGCCTCCGATGATCCGCAGGTGACGGAGCTGCGCCGGCAGTCCGAGGAGCAGCTTTCGCTCGGCGCCTTCGATGGGGCTCGCGCCATCCTCGCAAAGGCCGCCGACATCGACAATGTTTCGCGCAACGCCTTGAAGGCCAATTTCGTCGGCCGCACGCTGTCCGAGGCGGCGACGCGTTTCCTGTCCGGCGGTGCGGCGCGCGCCGACCTCGACTACGCCACGGCCATCAACGATTATGAATCGGTCCTGGCTCTTTACCGCGAGGCCGGGCAGACCGATCTGACCCTGGACCAGGCCGACCGCCAGATCCGCACGCTGGACGAACTCGGCAAGCTCTACACCCTTGTCGGCAACACCGATGCGGCAGGCCGCGCCTTTGCAGCGCTGGTATCCAATCTCGAGCTGCGTTCGGCCCGGGAAACCGACCCGAGCGTCAAGCGCGATTTTGCCGTCAGCCACATCAAGCTCGGCAACGTCAAGCTGGCGCAAGGGGACCTGCCGGAAGCGCTGGAAAACTATCGGACCGCCAGAACCATGCTCAGGGATTTGACCGCTGCCGAACCCGATCGGCTGCCATGGTTCGGGGACTTCGCCATGGTCGACGACAAGATCGGCAACGTGCTGGTGACGCAAGGCGATCTGGCCAGCGCCGCACAAGTCTACCAGGAAAGCCTGTCGATCAAGAAGCAACTTGCCGATAATGAACCGGAGCGCGCCGAGCTGCAGCGCGACCTGACCATCACCTATGACGAGATCGGCGGCCTTGCCCGGGTCATGGGGCGACTGGACAACGCCCAGATGGCCTACGAGGAGAGCCTGAAGGTCCGATTGGCGCTGGCCGAGAAGAAGCCGCGGGACGCCGAGCGGCAACGCGATGTCTCCGTCAGCCATGATACGATCGGCGACCTCAAGCGCGAGCGCGGCGACGCGGCGGGCGCACTCGCGTCCTATAAAGCGGGCCATGCGATCGTCGAACAATTGGTGGGCCGCGACCCCGACAACAGTGAGCTGAAGCGCGACCTGTCGGTCGGCAACGCAAAGATCGGCAATGCGCTGAGCGATCAAGAGGACTGGCCGGCAGCCCTCGCCGCCTACAGGCAAGCCCTCTCGATAGCCCGCATGCTGGCGGCCAGTGACCCTGCCAACGCCGACTGGCAACGCGACCTCTCGGTCAGCTTGGAAAAAGTAGCGGGCATTCTGGCGATTCAGGGCGACCGCGCCGGAGCGCTCAACGCCTATACAGACAGTTTCGCTATCGCCGACCGACTGGCCAAGCTCGATCCAGCCAATGCCGACTGGCAACGCGACCTGTCGATCACGCTGTCAGAGATCGGCATGCTCAAGGCCAAGCAGCGCGACGTCAAAGGCGCGCGGCAGGCTTTCCAGGACAGCCTGGACATCCGCCAGCGGCTTGCCGAGGCAGATCCGGACAACGCTACCTGGCAGCGCGACCTGGTGGTTGCCATGATCGACTACGCTCAGGTCGCCAAGAACCCCAAGACGGTGCTTTCGCAAGCGCTCGACATGACGCTGGAGCTCGACCGTAGCGGGCGGCTGGCGCCACGATACAAGTTCATGATCAAGTTTCTCAAGGACCGGCTGGCCAAGGTGAAATAGGGCTTGGCGAGAGCCTGTCGTGGACAGCCGGCTGATTCCCCGTGAAATGCCTGCAAACCTTGGAAAAACCGCCTTTTGCGCCTATATCTAGTCGATATCAGAGGCGCGATTCGGCGCGGATTTTTTGCGCTGTGCAAGCGGCATCCAGACAACAGGTTTTCATGAGCGATCAGATCGACAACAACAACGGCGCTGAAGCCGAATACGGCGCCGATTCCATCAAGGTTTTGAAGGGGTTGGATGCTGTCCGCAAACGCCCCGGAATGTATATCGGCGATACCGACGACGGTTCGGGCCTGCATCACATGGTCTATGAGGTGGTCGACAACGCCATCGACGAGGCGCTGGCCGGTCACGCCGACCTCGTCACCGTGACGCTCAACCCCGACGGTTCGGTCACTGTGATCGACAATGGCCGCGGAATTCCGACCGATATCCACACCGGAGAAGGCATTTCGGCGGCCGAAGTGATCATGACGCAGCTGCATGCCGGCGGCAAGTTCGACCAGAATTCCTACAAGGTCTCGGGCGGCCTGCATGGCGTCGGCGTGTCGGTGGTCAACGCGCTGTCGGCGTGGCTGAAGCTGAAAATCCGCCGCAACGGCCAGATCTTCGAGATGAGTTTCACGCATGGCAATGCCGACGCACCGCTGAAGGCGACCGGCAGCTATGAGCAGGACAAGCAGCCGGGCACCTATGAGGGCCGCAGCGGCAGCCAGATCACCTTCTTCCCGTCGGCCGAGACCTTCACCATGGTCGAGTTCGACTTCGGCACGCTGGAACACCGGCTGCGCGAGCTTGCCTTCCTCAATTCCGGCGTGCGCATCATTTTGACCGATGCCCGTCACGCCGATGTCGTGCGCCATGAACTGCACTATGACGGAGGCCTCGAAGAATTCGTCAAATATCTCGATCGGGTCAAGAAACCGCTGATCGACAAGCCGATCGCCATCAAGGCGGAGCGCGACGGGATCACCGTCGAAGTGGCGATGTGGTGGAACGACAGCTACCACGAGAACGTGCTGGCCTTCACCAACAACATCCCGCAGCGCGATGGCGGCACGCATCTGGCCGGCTTTCGCGGCGCGCTGACGCGCCAGATCACCGGCTATGGCGAATCGTCGGGCCTGACCAAGAAGGAAAAGGTCTCGCTGATCGGCGACGATTGCCGCGAAGGCCTGACGGCGGTGCTTTCAGTCAAGGTTCCAGATCCGAAATTCTCCTCGCAGACCAAGGACAAGCTGGTCTCGTCGGAGGTCCGTCCTGTCGTCGAAGGCCTGGTCAACGAAGCGCTCGGCACCTGGCTTGAAGAACATCCGAGCGAAGGCAAGGTGGTCGTCGACAAGGTGATCCAGGCCGCGGCGGCGCGTGAAGCGGCGCGCAAGGCGCGCGATATCACCCGCAAGAGCTCGCTCGGCGTCACTTCCCTGCCCGGCAAACTGGCCGACTGCCAGGAACGCGACCCGGCGAAGTCCGAAATTTTCATCGTCGAGGGCGACTCCGCCGGCGGCTCGGCCAAGGGTGGGCGTTCGCGCCAGAACCAGGCGATCCTGCCGTTGCGCGGCAAGATCCTCAATGTCGAGCGGGCGCGCTTCGACCGCATGCTCGGCTCCGACATGATCGGCACGTTGATCACGGCGCTCGGAACCTCGATCGGCAAGGACGAGTTCAACGCCGACAAGCTGCGCTACCACAAGATCATCCTGATGACCGACGCCGACGTCGACGGCGCCCATATCAGAACCTTGCTGCTGACCTTCTTCTTCCGGCAGATGCCGGAGCTGATCGAGCGCGGCCATCTCTATATCGCCCAGCCGCCGCTCTACAAGGTGACGCGCGGCAAGAGCTCGCAATACATCAAGGACGAGAGCGCGTTCGAAGAGTTCCTGATCGGCTCGGGACTGGAGGAAGCATCGCTTACGCTCGGCTCGGGCGAGGTTCGCATCGGACAGGACCTGCGCGGAGCGATCGACGATGCGCTGGCGGTGCGCCAGCTGATCAACGGCCTGCACACGCGCTACAACAGAGGCGTCGTCGAGCAGGCGGCGATCGCCGGCGGGCTCAACCCGGACGTGTTCACCGATCTCGGCCGCGCCAACGACATGGCGGAGCGGATTGCAAAACGCCTCGACATCATCGCCGAGGACACCGAGCGCGGCTGGACCGGCCGCATGTCGACCTCGAATGAAGGCGTCGGCGGCTATGTGTTCGAGCGCACGGTGCGCAGCGTCAAGGAATACGCGCATCTCGACCTGGCGCTGATCAATTCGGCCGACGCACGCCAGCTCGACCGCTACGCACAGCGCCTCAGCGAGGTCTACGGGTCGCCGCCGGTGCTGCGCCGCAAGGATGTCTCCGAAACCATCTCGGGGCCGCTGGCGATGCTCAACGCGGTCTTTGCGACCGGCCGCAAGGGCCTGACGATGCAACGCTACAAGGGTCTCGGCGAGATGAACGCCGAACAGCTGTGGGAAACCACGCTCGATCCGAACGTGCGCTCGCTGCTGCAAGTCAAGGTCAATGACGCGACCGATGCGGATTCGCTGTTTTCGCGGCTGATGGGCGATGAGGTCGAACCCAGGCGCGAGTTCATCCAGGACAACGCGCTGTCGGTCGCCAATCTGGACATCTGATCTGGACATTAAATCTCAATTGGCGCGCTGCGGCGCGCCAATGTTCCGCTGGCGGCAAGAAAATCATTTTACAACGCGCCGGAACGGAAGTTCCCTTGGAACATTGTGACAACATCGATTCACAATATTCTAACAGGAGGCCTCCATGGGACGTGGCATTTTGCTCTGGTTGCTCGGCATTCCGATTCCGATCATCATTCTGATCATGCTGTTCGTACGATAGGGGGCTTCCATGCAGTCCACCCTGTCGGCGGTCGATGTTTCCGCCTCAACCGAGTCCTCCTCCACCGCCGTCAGCTGGGGACCGATCATCGCCGGAGCCTTCGCGGCCTCGACATTGACCCTCATCCTCATGCTGCTCGGTTCGGGGCTGGGATTGACCATGGTGTCGCCATGGTCGGGATCGGGCGCATCTGTCACCACTTTCGCGGCGTCCACCGCGATCTGGCTTGTCATCGTGCAATGGCTGTCCTCCGGCGTCGGCGGCTATCTTGCCGGACGCCTGCGCACCAAATGGGTCGGCATCCACACCGATGAAGTCTATTTCCGGGACACCGCACACGGCTTTCTTGCCTGGGCGCTGGCCACGTTGCTCGTCGTCGGCGTGCTTGGCTCCGCGCTTTCCGCTGCGATAGGCTCAGGCGTGCAGGCGGTGTCCACCATCGCGTCTGGCGCGGCCATGGGCGCATCGGCGGGAGCTTCGGCCAATGCCGACAGCACATCGGCAGACAATGCGACCTCCTACCTGGTGGATTCGCTGTTCCGTCCGGCTGATCCGGGCAGGCTGGCTGCCGCCAATCCGGACAGCGATGCGGCTGCGGTCGGTCAGGCTTCGCGCATCCTGATCGCCGGTGCAGCGGCAGGCGAGGTTTCCGCAGACGACAAAACGTATCTGTCGCAGCTGGTCGCCGTCCGCACAGGGCTTTCTGAAGCAGACGCCAGGACCCGGGTGGATGCCGTCCTCGCCAAGGCTCAGGACGCCAAGCTCAAGGCGCAGCAGGCCGCCGACACCGCCAGGAAGGCCAGTGCGACGTTTGCCCTGCTTGGTGCGCTCTCGCTGGCCATCGGCGCCTTTATCGCCAGTGCCGCCGCGGCCCTCGGAGGCAGGCAGCGCGACGATGAGGAGGCGGTTTTTATCGCCAACCGCTGAACTGCACTTGCAACAAAGCCACTCCGGCCCGCCCGGAGTGGCTTTGCTTTGAAATTATCGCACAGCGCTGCCTCGGCCCCCGTTCGCTGAAATCCGTTCCTATTTTCGGGGAGGAATCGTCGGTGCTTCGGCTTGGCTCGGCTCCAGTTTGCGACCGAGGTCGACCGCGTCGCGCAGCACGGCAAGATGCAAGCGCGGCCGATCGCCGACCTCGACACCGGTCGCCGTCAACGACCAGTACAGCGTGTGGGTGAAGACACGGCCGAGGCAACCGCGCAGCTCGACCTGGATGTTCTCCACGCCCGGGCCGAAATTCTCCGCCATCGGCCCGGAGATCGGATCCCCCGTCAGCCAACCGTTGCCGCGGTCGAAGATATTGGTCCAGCGCGTCGCAGCAAACACCGCGCCATGATGCACCGCGCGCTGCGGCTTGCCCGAAGAACGGTTGCGCCCTTCCTGATAAAGCACAGTGCCACCGGCCGCCGCTCCCTCGGCGACCGGCGGACATGCCGAGAACAGACGCTCGGCGATGCCGCGTCTGAATTCGGCGAGATTGTGCGTCACCAGAAATTCGCTGTGGGTCAGCGGGCTGCCAAGCGTGACGAAATCGCTGATCTTCCAAGGCCCATGGTTGTCGTCCTTGGTGCGCAGTTGGCGATAGAGTTCCCACTGATGGCGCCTGAAGCCGGCAAGATCGTCCAGGCTGCCGGGCCATGCCGAGCCGGCGACGAGCGTCGCCTTGTCGATGGCGTGGATCGCCTTCAGTTTCGCCTTGTCGCGGATGGCCTCCAGTTTTCGGGGCCTGAAATCGGCCCACAAGATCTGCAGCAGGTCATAGGCGATCATCGACCCGAGGCTGTGCGAGACCAGCACGATGCGATCGTAGGTATCGTCCATCATCAGACGCTTCAGCAGCTTCAGACCACGGCTGCGGATCAGAGCCCGCTTCTCGACGGTTGCAGCTTCAGCGCGCACATAGGCCGCGACATCGCCGAAATAGGGAAGGCCAAAACGGTCCACTGACCAGATGACGAACGAGGCCAGGATGGTGACGAGCGCGCCGACGGTCCACGAAATTTGCTGCTGCCAAACCGACGTCGCAAGCGCGAGAGCCGCGACCAGAACGATGATGACGGCCAGAAGCGTGACCAGATAGAGCTTTCGGCGTCGGGCGGTATGTCGTCGGGCTTGCGCCACAGCAGGTTTGTCACCCAGGCGGCAAGCCGGCCCCGCGTCGTGCCCTGCGTGATGTCGGCCCAGTAAAGCTCGTAGAAATCGGTGCGACGGCCATCGACATCGTAGGGCGTGGTGATGCGGCGAAGTTCGTACGAATTGGTCCGGCTGTCGGGAGTGATCCAGCTCTGGTTGATCTTCGCGCCGGCGGGGTCGGCCGGATCGGCGACATGGGCATAAAACGGCGCGCGGCTGGGGTCGTGGCTCCAGACAGCCTGGACAAAGCCGCGCAGCGTATCCATCGGCCGCTGTTCGCCCATGCCATGCACGATCACCACCGCCTGGCCAGGCTTGCGCAACGCTTTTCCGACGGGCGGCGATGCGATGATGGGGTCGGGCACCAACGTCTCCGTTGACGACAATCCCGTCGGTGGGACAGGAATTCGTCATCGTAGCCCCGAACAGCCGACACGCCAAGAAAAAGCCCGGCACGAGGCCGGGCGCATCCTGGCTTGTCTCAGTGCCGATCGCCGATCAGTGGTCCATCGCCTTGACGATCTCTTCAGTCATCTTCTTGGCATCGCCGAGCAGCATCATGGTGCCGTCCTTGTAGAACAGCGTGTTGTCGATGCCGGCATAGCCGGAGCCGAGCGAGCGCTTGACGAACAGGCAGGTGCGCGCCTTGTCGACGTCGAGGATCGGCATGCCGTAGATCGGCGACGACTTGTCGTCCCGCGCGGACGGGTTGGTGACGTCGTTGGCGCCGATGACATAGGCGACATCGGCTTGCGCGAACTCCGAGTTGATGTCCTCGAGCTCGAACACTTCGTCGTAGGGCACATTGGCTTCGGCGAGCAGCACGTTCATGTGGCCGGGCATGCGGCCGGCGACCGGGTGAATGGCGTACTTCACGTCGACGCCATTGGCCTTGAGCTTGTCGGCCATTTCGCGCAGTGCGTGCTGCGCCTGGGCAACCGCCATGCCGTAGCCCGGCACGATGATGACTTTCTGGGCGTTCATCATCAGATAGGCGGCGTCGTCGGCCGAGCCCTGCTTGACCGTGCGTTCGATGCCGTCGTCGGCCTGAGCTGCCGTCTCGCCGCCGAAGCCGCCGAGAATGACGGAGATGAAGCTTCGGTTCATGCCCTTGCACATGATGTAGGACAGGATCGCGCCGGATGAGCCGACCAGTGCGCCGGTGATGATCAGCGCCAGATTGCCGAGCGTGAAGCCGAGGGCCGCAGCTGCCCAGCCCGAATAGGAGTTGAGCATCGAGACGACGACCGGCATGTCGGCGCCACCGATCGGGATGATCAGCAGGATACCGAGCACCAGCGAGGCGGCAACGATCAGCCAGAAGACCAGCTTCGATTCCGTGGTGACCAGCAGCACGATCAGCACGACGAGCGCGATGGCAAGTGCCGCGTTGATGAAGTGGCGTCCGCCGATCATGATCGGCTTGCCCGACATGCGGCCATCGAGCTTGAGGAAGGCGATGACCGAGCCGGTGAAGGTGATAGCGCCGATGGCGACGCCAAGGCTCATCTCGATCAGCGCCTGGGCGTGGATGTCACCATCCGTGCCGATGCCAAAACTTTCCGGCGCATAGATGGCGGCGGCCGCCACCATGACGGCGGCGAGGCCGACCAGCGAGTGGAAGGCGGCGACCAGTTGCGGCATCGAGGTCATGGCGATGCGCCGCGCGGTGACGGCGCCGACGCCGCCGCCAATGGCAAGGCCGAGCACGATGAGGCCGAAGCGGCCCGCTGACGGGGTTGCCAGCGCCAGCGTGGTGGCGATGGCGATGCCCATGCCGATCATGCCATAGAGATTGCCCTGGCGACTGGTGGTCGGATGCGACAGGCCGCGCAGCGCCATGATGAACAGAACGCCGGAGACGAGATAGAGGAAGGACGCGAAGTTGGCGTTCATGGCGCTCTACTTGTCCTTCTTCTTGTACATGGCCAGCATGCGCTGGGTGACGAGGAAGCCGCCGAAGATGTTGACCGACACCAGCATCAGCGCGACGAAGCCGAAGCCCGCGGCAATGCCGGAGGCGGCGATGCCGACGGCAAGCAGCGCGCCGACGACGATCACCGAGGAGATGGCGTTGGTGACGGCCATCAGCGGCGTGTGCAGTGCGGGGGTCACCGACCAGACGACGTAGTAGCCGACGAAGATCGCCAGGACGAAGATGGCGAAGCGGAAGACGAAGGGATCGATGGCGCCCCCGGAGAGCGCATGCGCAGCATCACCCGCAGCGTCGGCACCACCAGGCGCGGTCGCCATGTTTTGCACCGCCAGCCGGACGGCGGCGGAAGCCTGGTCGAGCTGGTCCAGGGCTTTCTGCAGGGTCTGGTCCATCACGCGATCCCTTTCGGCTTCGACGAGGGCGACTTGGAGGCGGCCGCCTTCTTGGGCGCGGCTTTCTTGGGCGAAGCGTCGGCGACCATGGTCTTGGCCGGGATTGCGGCCGGCTCGACATGGGGCTGCTGGTCGGCCTTCACGAATGCCGGATGAACCACCTTGCCGCCGTCGGTCAGCATCGTTGCCTTGACCAGATCGTCGTCGCGGTTGATGGCAAGCGTCTTGGTCGTCTTGTCGACCAGCGTTTCCAGGAAGGCAAACAGGTTTCTGGCATAAAGCAGCGATGCTGACGCCGCGATGCGGCCGGGCACATTGAGATGGCCGACGATTTTTACCCCATTGGCCGTTGTCACCACCTGGCCCGGTACAGCGCCCTCGACATTGCCGCCGCGCTCAACCGCCAGATCGACGAGCACCGAGCCCGGCTTCATCGAGGCGACCATCGCCGCCGACACCAGCTTCGGCGCCGGCCGGCCGGGAATAAGCGCGGTGGTGATGACGATATCCTGCTTGGCGATGTGCTCTGATGTAAGGGCCGCCTGCTTGGCCTGATATTCCTTCGACATTTCCTTGGCGTAGCCGCCGGCCGTTTCCGCAGCCTTGAATTCCTCGTCCTCGACCGCGAGGAACTTGGCGCCGAGCGAGGCGACCTGTTCCTTGGCGGCGGGGCGAACGTCGGTGGCGGTGACGACCGCGCCCAGACGCCGCGCGGTGGCGATCGCCTGGAGGCCGGCAACGCCGACGCCCATGATGAAGACCTTCGCCGCCGGCACCGTGCCGGCAGCCGTCATCATCATCGGCAGCGCGCGATCATATTCCGAAGCCCCGTCGATCACCGCCTGATAGCCGGCCAAATTGGCCTGCGAGGACAAGACGTCCATCGACTGCGCGCGGGTGATGCGCGGCATGAATTCCATCGAGAAAGCGGTGACGCCGGCCTTGGCAAAGGCTGCCACGGCGGCATCGTTGCCATAGGGATCCATGATAGCAATGACCGCTGTACCGGGTTTGTAGCTCTTCAGTTCGGCATCGCCGGGCCGACGCACCTTCAGCACGACATCGGCCTTGGCGACATCGGAAGCCTTGCCTATGGCGGCGCCGGCGCTCGCATAGTCGGCATCGACGATGCGCGAATTCAGACCGGCACCGGCCTCGACGACGACGTCGAAGCCCAGCGCGGCGAGCCGTTTCACCGTGTCGGGCGAGGCCGCGACGCGCGGCTCGTTGGCATCGAGTTCACGAGGGATGAAAACCGTCTGTCCCACCGCATGATCCTTTCGGCCGGAAGCTATTTCCCGCAAGGCGCCGGCCGGCCTCGCGGCGGCGCCATGGACAAGGTGTCGGAAAAATCTATCGGAGGATAAAGGCGCCGACAGCCAGAATCAGCACGAACAAAATCGTCGCCGAGAAGAAGCCGCCCGCGAAGAAGCCGAAGGCCATCGCCAGGAGCAGGGCGCCGCAAAACAGCGAGCCGTACTTGGCCAGCGCGAGGAAGCCCGCATAGGTGCGGTCATGCTCGGCATAGTCCATCTTCGCGCCCAGTTCGACAGGACCGGTCGGCGAGTGATCAGCCATAGGAATACCCCTTCGAAGACATCTTTCAGGCACATAGCGAAAAGCCGGGCCGAGAGCAATGGCGCTATTGCCGCACAACAACCGACAACTGCCTCAACGGAAACTTGAAGCCGGCGGCCAACGCGCCGGAGCCGAACTCAATGCGTGACGCGGAAAGATGCCCCAGAAGCGGTTGAGGCGGACGGTTGCAATCCCTCAGCCGGCTAGATGCGGAAATAGCCCGAGCAACCCGACGACGATCAGATAGAGCGCGACGATGTAGTTCAACAGCCTTGGCATGACCAGGATCAGCACGCCGGCGATCAGCGAGATGAGCGGGGTGAGCGCAAGTGTGGAAATGGTCATGACGGGTTCCCTCAAAAACTTCAGAATCGACCCGGAGCGCTGCTCGTGGCCGCACCCAGAACGCCGAAGTCGCCAAAAGGCTCCCCGTCGGCCCTGCAAAATCGTGTGAATCCTGCCGTATCAGGCGGCTTCGTGATAGTACTTTGCCGTGGGCAGGATGGTCAGCGGCGCGAGTTCTCCGACATGCGGCGTATCGAACAGCATGCGCTGTTCCATTGGCGTCGAGCGGAAGAACGGGAACCGTGAGAAGGACCGCTCGCGGATGGCGTTGACGTCGGCGCGGTAGAGTACGACCTTGTTGAAAACGCCCGGATAGGCGCGCGACTCGCTGATCTTCTCCGAGTAGTAGATACGCTTGTAGAAGCCGGCGTGATCCTCACGAATGGTCGACAGGCAGTAGGGCGCGTTGAAATGGAAGCACGCCATGCCGGCCAGTCGCAGGGTCAAGTAAGGAATCTGCGGGTAGACGCGCGACCATTCGGGATCGGACGCAAAACGGCTGGGGCAGATGAAGCTCAGCCCGTCACGAAGCATCGGCATGACGATGTCGCCAAAGGCCTTGGTGGAAGGCGACATCGGCGTCGCCAAGGTGACGTGATGGATACGCAGCGTGCTGACGAGTTCCTGGTCGATATAGACCCCGAAGCGGTAGACATTCGGTGCCTCGTCGAGCTCATCGTGAATGGTATGGTTTTCGTTGTCGGGAACCATATCGTTCGAGCGATATGACTTGTAGCGCAGGCGGTAGATGTCCTCGAGATCTTCGCCCTTGTCGCAGCGGCGGTACTCTGTCCGCTCAAGCATCGCCGAGACGTTGCGGGCGAAGCTGGACATGGTGTCGGCGGCGTCCTTGCCGTCCTCGCCCGTCACGGGACGAAGCGAACTCAACTGCACAATCATCAACTCAATCCCCGTACGTTGCCGCCGCGATCCGACACTACGACAGGGTCCTGGGATGTAAAAGATGAAAATGGGAAGCAGCCCGTTTACCAGTCGTTAAGGTTAACAATTGCTAAAATAAGACTAAAATAGTGCTTTCTTGATTTTCTGCGTCGCGACGGGGAAAGAGCATATCTCGGACATGACGGGAAGCGGCGGAAATTTTGGCATGGCCCGCGACGTGCAGGGAAACCTCGAGCCTCTTGAAGGAAACAGGGATGGGCTCTCAGTGCCTGGGCACCATGCGCCATACGCCGCAAATCAGCGACGTACCGCCTTTTTGGCGGTCCTGATATCCTTGGCGAAGGGCCATACGGTGTTCGACATCGTCTCGATGCCGGAAGCGCTGAGCGCCGAACCGAACAGGAACCCCTGGACAAGATCAGGCTTGACCTGCAGCGCCAGGATCTTGAGCTGCTCGAAGGTCTCGACCCCTTCGACGGTCACCGAAAGCCCCAGCGGCCGCGACAGGTTGACGATGCCCTTGAGCAGCTCGAGCGAACGGGGATTCTGGGTAACGTCCATCAGGAACGAGCGGTCGATCTTGATCTTGTCGAGCGGCAGCTTGTGCAGGTAGCTCAGGCTCGAATAGCCGGTGCCGAAATCGTCGAGCGCGATGCGCACGCCAAGTTGCTTCAGCTCCTCGATATACTGGCGCGTCAGCGACTTGTCGTCGAGCAGCGCCGTTTCGGTGACCTCGATCTCGAGCCGGGAGGCGGCGAGGCCGGTGCCGGCCAACGCATCGCGAACCTTCTGGATGACATCGCGGCTG
Source organism: Mesorhizobium sp. M0227 (assembly GCF_040321855.1). NCBI lineage: Bacteria > Pseudomonadati > Pseudomonadota > Alphaproteobacteria > Hyphomicrobiales > Phyllobacteriaceae > Mesorhizobium > Mesorhizobium sp. M0227. Next base: position 176,041 of record NZ_JAMYSJ010000007.1, read on the forward strand.
CGGAAATCCTTGGCGGAGAGATTGACCGAGACGCTGGTCTGGTCGGGCCATTTGGCGCATTCGGCGCAGGCTGCCTGCAGCACGAAGGTGCTGATCTCGGAAATGATGCCCATTTCCTCGGCCAGTGGAATGAAGATGCTGGGCGAGATCGGCCCGAGATCGGGATGATCCCACCGGCACAGCGCCTCGCAGCTGGCGATGCGCATGGTGCTCATCGCCACGATCGGCTGATAGACCACCCGCAGGCTCTTGCTTTCCACGGCTGTGCGCAGATCCGCCTTCATCAGCTGACGGTTGCGGAAAGCGGCATCCATCGAGGCTTCGAACAGCCGCCAGCTGTTCTTCCCGAGTTCCTTGGCCTTGTAGAGCGCCAGGTCCGCCTTGACGATCATGGCGTCGACATCGGTATCCTTGACCCGCGACAGTACCGCGCCGCCGCTGGCCTGGATGCGTAGCCCGTGACCGGCAACGTCGACTTCCCCTTGCAGGCCGGCGAAAATCTCGTCGAGCTGGCTGGTCAGATGGCTCTCATCCTCGACGCGGTCGAAGAAGATCATGAACTCGTCGCCACCGAAACGGCTGACCGTGATATCTTGCCTGGCAATGGCGGCAAGCCGCTCGGCAACGGCATAGATCAAGCCGTCGCCGATAGGATGGCCAAGCGTGTCGTTGACGCTCTTGAAATCGTCGAGGTCGAGCACCGCCAGGCCGCAGAGACGATCGCGATCGCCGGACGCCATGGCCTCGCCGACCAGTTCATGGAAATAGGCGCGGTTGGGCAGGCCGGTGAGGTTGTCGTAACGTGCCATGAAGCGTATCTTGTCTTCCGCCTCGACACGGGCGGTGACGTCCTCGAAGGTGATCACGCCCAGTTCCTGGCTGCCTTCGCGAGCCGAGAACTCATAATGCTGGCCGTTGGCGAGGGAAACCAGCACCTTGCGGTCGCGGCCCTCGCGCAGGGCACGCGTCAGCTGCGCCTCGATGTAGCGGCAATCCTTGGGCGCCAGCATGCCGCCGGCGACACCGCGCATCAACAGACCATGGATCGACCGGCCGAGCAGCGCATCCGGCGACTTGAGCGACATCAAATGCGCGGCCTCGGCATTGGCCACCGCGACGCGGCCGTCCGGCCCGAGCATGACAAGGCCGTGCGACATGGTGTTGAGCGCCCGATTGAAGCGCTGGGCGATGCGGTTGGCCTTCTTTTCTTCCGAGACGGCCGCAAAAAGCACATCGCGTACGGTGTTGGCGAATTTCCGGATGGCGAACAGGAACGGCGCCGACAGGAGCCCGAGGAGGACATGGTAGATGTCGCCGCGCAGCAGGAAGCCCAGCGAGATCGGCCAGGTCAAGGCAATGGTCAGGATGGTGACCATGCGCGGCGAGCCGTAGTTGCGGCCGGCGATGGAGGTCGCCGTCGCCAGCGTCAGGCAAACGGAGGCGATTTCGGCGAAACCGTCGCGCGCGAAATAGATGCCGAGCAGGCAGAAGGCGCCAAGCGTCAAGCCATGCAGGGAGCCATAGAGAATGTAGTCATTCTCACGCTTGTGCGCTTCTTCCCAGGTCGTCGGCGAAGGCATGCTGTTGTATTTTCGAAAGTTTCTCATGCGGAACACACCGACGAGAACCATCGAGATCGCGACCAGCAAATACCGCGGATCGCCGTTCTTCCACCAGACAAGGCCGATCAGGAAAGTCTGCGCGAGAATGCCGATCGAAAGCGTCAGCCCGTCGCGAAACAAGGTTTCCACGAACGGAATGTAGACGTCGACCGGAATCTCGTTCTTTTTTCTCAGATTCAACGCCTGAATCCCAACCCTGGGGAGCCAAGCAGTGCCACATCCGCCTTAAGAAAGATTTAGAGAGACCCCCGCGCTCCTGCCGTCAAGCCGAGTGACGTAACGGAAAGCAAGGAAACTGTCGTTCAGGTAAACAAGGCGTATCGATCATTCGGCGGCCTGAAGTTCGGGCCGCGCCGGCGTACTCGACAGGCGTTCGAGCAGCCTTTGGCGTTCGCTCGAAGCCTTGTCGGCGCTGGCTCGACGGACGTGGCCGTAGCCGCGAATGAGGGCAGGCACCGAAGCCAATGCAGCCGCCGCATCGACCCTGGCCGGGGCCAGCGATCCGGCGATGAGCTCCAGATCCGCCTCGTACCGCGCCAGTAGCTGCCGCTCCATGCGCCGTTCGGCGGTGTAGCCGAACAGGTCGAAGGCGGTGCCGCGCAGGCCCTTCATCGCCGCCAGAACCCGAAAGCCCTTCATCATCCACGGACCGAAGCTTGATTTCCTCGGGCTGCCGTCATTGCCACGACGGCCCATGATCGGCGGAGCGAGGTGGAATTCGAGCTTTTCATAGCTCTGGAACTGTTTTCCAAGTTCGGCGACGAAAGAGCCGTCCGTGTAAAGACGCGCCACCTCGTATTCGTCCTTGATCGCCATCAGCTTGAACAGGTTCCTGGCGGCTGCCTGCGCCACCGCAGTCGAACCCGGCACGGCCTTCGCTTCGGCGGCGCGCAAAACGGCCAGCTTTTCGGCATAACGCTTGCCGTAGGCCGTATTCTGATAGGCGGTTAGGAAGGCGACGCGGCGGGCAATGATGTCGTCCAGCGTCTCGGCGATATCCGTGGCCTGGTCGGCCTTTCCAGCCACGGCCGGACCCGGCTGGGCAACGAGCCGGCGCACGAAATCCGGCTGATAGGCAGCACGACGTCCCCAGCGGAAAGCGGCGATGTTCATCGCCACGGCTTCGCCGTTGAGCTCGATCGCCTTTTCGACGGCCTCGGCCGACAATGGCAGGCCGCCGTGCTGGAAGGCAAAGCCGAGCATGAACATGTTGGCGCCGAGCGAATTGCCGAAAAGTGCCGTGGCGGTGCGGGTGGCGTCGAAGAAATGCGCCTTGTCGTCGCCCGCTGCCGCGCGGATCGCCTTTTTCAGCCGCTCTGTCGGCAACGAAAAATCGGCCGAGCGGGCGAATTCGCCGGGCATGATCTCGGCGGTGTTGGCGACGAAGATGGTGTGGCCCTCGCGCACAGCGGTCAGCACCTTCTTGGCGCCCGACACGACGAGATCGCAGCCAAGCACCAGATCGGCCTTGCCGGCCGAAACGCGGATGGCATGGATGTCGTCCGGGGTGCGGGCGATGCGGACATGCGTGAACACCGAGCCACCCTTCTGGGCGAGGCCGGCCATGTCGATCATGCCGCAGCCCTTGTCCTCGAGATGCGCCGCCATGCCAAGCACCGCACCGACGGTGACGACGCCGGTGCCGCCGACGCCATCGATGATCGCCGCCCAGCCCTGCTCGCCCAGCGGGAATTGCGCCGGCACGGGCACGCCTTCCAGCGGATCGGCCTTGCCGGCAAGGCCCTCGGCCTTGCGGATCTTGGCGCCGTGCACGGTGACGAAGGACGGGCAGAAGCCGTTGACGCAGGAGAAATCCTTGTTGCAGCTCGACTGGTCGATCTTGCGCTTGCGGCCAAATTCGGTCTCGACCGGCTGGATCGAGACGCAGTTCGACTGCACGCCGCAATCGCCGCAGCCTTCGCAGACCAGTTCGTTGATGAAGACCCGCTTGTCGGGATCGGGGAAGGTGCCGCGCTTGCGGCGACGGCGCTTTTCGGCGGCGCAGGTCTGGTCGTAGAGCAGCACCGAAACGCCCTTGACCTCGCGCAGCTCGCGCTGGACGAGATCGAGGTCGTCGCGGTGATGGATGGTGGCGCCGGCCGGGAATTCGGCCTTGCCGGCATATTTGCCGGGCTCATCGGTGGCGATGGCGATGCGGTCGACGCCTTCGGCGCGCACCTGCCTGGCGATCATGTCGACGGTCAGGCCGCCTTCGTGCGGCTGGCCGCCGGTCATGGCGACGGCGTCGTTGTAGAGGATCTTGTAGGTGATGTTGGCGTCGCTCGACAGCGCGAAGCGGATCGCCAGCGTACCGGAATGGTTGTAGGTGCCGTCGCCAAGATTCTGGAAGATGTGCTCGCGCTTGGAGAACGGCGCCTGGCCGACCCATTGCGCGCCCTCGCCGCCCATGGCCGTGAAGCCGACGGTGTTGCGGTCCATCCACAGCGCCATGAAGTGACAACCGATGCCGGCCGCGGCGATAGAGCCGTCCGGCACCTTGGTGGACGAATTGTGCGGGCAACCGGAGCAAAAGAACGGCGTGCGCGAGCCGATGTCGGTGGCCTCGGTGAGCATTGCCTGGAACTGGCGCAGTTTTGCCACCCGCGCCGAAATCTCTTCGGACGGGCCGATGGTCCTGACGATCCTCTCGCCAAGCGCGATGGCGATCTCGTTGGGATCGAGCGCGCCCTTGGCCGGAAACAGCCAGTCGCCGCGCTCGTCCTTCTTGCCGATAATGACTGGTTGGGTGGCAGTGCCATAAAGGCTTTCGCGCAACTGCACCTCGATCAGCGAGCGCTTCTCCTCGACGACGACAATGGTGTCGAGGCCTTGGGCGAAATCGGCGATGTGATGCAGGTCGAGCGGCCAGGGGCAGCCTACCTTGAACAGCCGCACCCCGATGCGGTTGGCGGCCGCCTCGTCGATGCCGATGTCGTCCAGCGCCTGGCGGACATCGAGGTAGCTCTTGCCGAGCGTGATGATGCCGATCTTCGGGTTGCGGCCGCCCGAATAGACGATGCGGTTCAGCCCGTTGGCAAGGATGAAGGCGGAGGCCGCGGCGCGCTTGTGCTCATGCAGCCGCTCCTCCTGGCCGAGCATGTCGATCTCGTGGCGGATGTTGAGACCGCCAGGCGGCATGTCGAAGTCCGGCACGACGATGTTCAGCCGCTCGAGCGAGGCATCGACCGAGGCGGTCGATTCGATGTTGTCCTTGACGCATTTGATCGCCGCCCAGGTACCGGCAAAGCGCGACATGGCAAAGCCGTAGAGCCCGTAATCGATGATCTCCTGGACACCGGCGGGATTGAGGATCGGCACCATCGTGTCGACGAACAGGAATTCGGTGGCGTGCGCATTGGTCGAGGATTCGGCCATATGGTCGTCGCCCATCAAGGCGAGCACACCGCCATGCTTCGACGAGCCGGCGAGGTTGGCATGGCGGAACACGTCGCCTGAGCGGTCAACGCCCGGCCCCTTGCCGTACCAGACCGAAAAGACGCCGTCATGAGTGCCCTCGCCCAGCAGTTCCGTCTGCTGCGCGCCCCAGCAAGCGGTGGCGGCCAGCTCCTCATTGAGACCCGGCTGGAAGACGATGTCAGCCTGGGCGAGCTGTTTCTTCGCCTTCCACAGCTGCATGTCGAGGCCGCCGAGCGGCGAACCGCGATAGCCGGAGACGAAGCCGGCCGTGTTCAAGCCCGCGCGACGGTCGCGCTCGCGCTGCATCAGCAGCATGCGAATGACCGCCTGCGCGCCAGACAGGAAGATGCGCTCCTTTGCGAGATCGAACTTGTCGTCGAGCGCGACGTCGTGCAGCGTCATCAGGCATTTCCTCTGCGGAGGCCACGCGGGGCAGGCAGCCAACGTCGGGGTCGGATGACGCATCCTTTCTCCCCTTGCAAGGCAGGTCAAACAAAATCGCAGATGCCAGGCAACGCGCAACGAACAGTCCGCGGCCATCCTGAATAGGGTATGAAACGATCCGCGGACATTGCCCGGCGCACGGAAATTTCAGCTGCGGCCCGGATGGCCGCGACGCGTCAGCCGCCCTTCGAGCAATCCGGCTTCGGTTCGCCCGGCAGCTTGCCGTCGGGATGGCCGACGAGATCGGGGTTGGCGGTGTAGAGCTGATCGATGACCAGCGGCCGGTCGGGCAGGATCGACTGGTCTTCCGTCGACATCAGCGTGGTATCGATCTTCTGCAGGACCGCGCCGTCGGCGCCCTTGATGCTGATGGCAATCGCATAGGGCTTGTTCTTGACGACGCAGGTCAGTGCCGGGCTCTCCAGCGTCACCTTGTCGAGCTTCGGCCAGACCTTCTGCTCGACCACCAGAGGCACGCCGCCGGCGGGATCCTGGAAGCTGGCGACCGCGACCTGGCCCTCTCCCATCGGCTTCAGCGGCCGCAGGGTCACGACATAGGTCGCCCTTGCGAGGCGGTAGTTGAAGACGAATATCTTGCCGGAAATCTCGAACAGCTTCCCTTCGTCGCTGCCGGTATCGCGGCTGGCGCCGAGCGCAACGGCCGCGATGAGTGCCGCGCCGACAAGGATCGAACGGGAAAGGCCGCTACGCATTCCTGACCTCATTTTCCGCCATGCGACGGCGACGATAGTGACGGCTTGCCTTCTGCCTGTTGCCGCACACCGCCATGTCGCACCAAAGGCGGCTGGAATTGCGGCTTCTGTCGACGAACAGCCAGGTGCAGTTGGGACAGATCCTGAGCCTCGCGACGGTGTCGTCGCGCAGAAGGGACAGCGCCGAAACCGCCAGTGCCGCCTCGAAGGCGATCGGAGTCAGGGGATCACCGAAGGGCCTCCCCGGCGCACCGATCTCGGTCCGGCTGCCGGCAAGGCCATCGCCGCAGGCTCTCAGGAATCCGGGCAGATCAGTGGTGGCAACCGCGCCCTTCGACGCCGCATCACGAAACAGCCGGTCCGTCGCCTCGCGGATCGACAGCACGACGGGCGCGATCGCCACCGCCGAGGATACCGCCAGCGGCCTTTCGCCAAGTTCGGCGGCGCGAAAGCGGCTCGCCGCATCGGCGAAGCGGGCAATCTCGGCCGGGTCGTCGAAGCGATCGAACGTCCGCTCCGGATCGCCGCGCAGCACGACGGTGTTCGCCGTGTCGAGCGCAAGCAAGCCGCCGGTGAAGCGGTGCGGGATCCAGGATACCGTCATGCCTAGAATCTAACCGATAAATCGCATTTGACAAGTTAGATTTAGCGATGCACCCTCACTCCGGGATGCGGTGATCTCCGCAGCCTTTTGAGCATGTCGTTGGCCAGAACCGCTTCGCACTTTTGGGCGGCATGCTTCGAGGTTTTGCATGCTCTATTTCTTCCAGCAGGTGCTGAACGGGCTGCATTCGGGCGCGCTTTATGCGCTGCTCGCCTTTGGTTATGTGCTGACCAACGGCATCCTGCACCGCACCAATCTCGCCTATGGCGCATCGTTCGCCTTTTGCGGCCAGACGATGATCCTGACCGCGGCCTTCGGCTATCAGATGCTGTGGCTGACGCTGCTGGCGGCGGTGGCGCTCGGCGTCGTGGCGGCTTTCCTTTATGCCGCGCTGATCAGCCACGTGCTGTCGCGCAGTGTCTTCGAACCTTTGGCCGACCGCACGCCAAATGCGATCGTGGTGACGACGCTCGGCATCCTGTTGCTGCTGTCCGAAGCGAGCCGCATCGCCGCCGACACGCATGATCTGTGGCTCCCGCCGATGCTGGCGCAGCCTATCGTTTTCGCGCAGGGCGCGACCTTCAAGGCGACGCTGACGCTCATCCAGCTCATCGACTGTGCGGTGGTGCTGACGGCAATCGTGCTGGCCAGCTGGGCGTTTGCCCGGTCGAGCTTCGGCCGGCGCTGGCGTGCCGTCTCCGACGACCCCAAGGCAGCCGCGATGTGCGGCGTCGACGTACGCGCGGTGTTCCGGCACGCGGTGCTGTTCGGCGGCTTCTGCGCCGCGCTGGCCGGTGTGATGGCCGGGCTCTATTACGGCAATGTCAGCTTCGGCTCAGGCCTCGTCTACGGGCTGAAAATCCTATTCGTGACGGCGGTCGGCGGCTATCTCTCGCCACCGCGCGCAGCACTCGGCGCGGCCGCCTTCGGCATGGCCGAATCGCTGTGGGCCGGCTATTTCCCGGTCGAATGGCGCGACGCGTGGATGTATCTGTTCCTGGTCACGACGCTGATCCTGATCGGCGCCGGCCGCGACACCGGCAAAATCGCCTGAAAAGGTCAGACTTTGGTTGCATGACGCGAGGGCAGATCGCCGGTATCGGGCACTGTCTGCCATGCGATGATATTTGCTGCCTCTATGCTTGTTGACCCGTCAGTCCACGCGCGGCATACCGTTGGACCACGCGGCGTGACGGACAAAAAAGGGGGGAGCCGGCACGCCTCCGGTACAAGGGAGGAAATGCATGGCAGGGCTTCTTGCTCTATCCAGGACTATTGATCGCGCCAACGAATTCATCGGCAAATGGATATCGTGGCTGATCCTGCTGGCGATCCTGGTGAGCGCCGCCAACGCCATTATCCGCAAGGTGTTCGACATATCCTCGAACGCCTGGCTCGAGCTGCAATGGTACCTGTTCGGCGCCGCCTTCATGTTAGCCGCCGCCTATACGCTGAAGCAGAACGAACATATCCGCATCGACATCGTCTACGGCCTGTTTTCACGCCGCGTACAGCACTGGATCGACCTGCTCGGGCATCTCTTCTTCCTGATGCCGTTCGTGACGCTGATGGTGATCTATTTCGTGCCCTATGTGTCGCTGTCGTTTCGCAGCGGCGAGATGTCCAACAATTCCGGCGGGCTGATCATCTGGCCGGCCAAGGCCATCCTGCTCATCGGTTTTTTCCTGCTCGCGCTGCAGGGCATCTCCGAAATCATCAAGAAGATCGCCATCATGCGCGGAGACATGGACGACCCCAATCCCTTCATATCGGTGCATGAGCAGGCCGAACTCGAAGCCAAGGCGCTGGCCGACGAGGTGCGCTCGTGATGGAGTTCATCGCGCAGAACATGGCGCCGATCATGTTCGCCTCGCTGATCATCTTCCTGCTGATCGGCTACCCCGTCGCCTTTTCGCTGGCCGCCAACGGCTTGATGTTCTTCTTCATCGGCGTGCTGCTATCCCCCTATTCCGGAGGATCGATCAACCTCGCCTGGCCGCTCCTGCACGCATTGCCGGATAATTTCTACGGCAGCCGGGTGATGTCGAACGACACGCTGCTGGCCATCCCGTTCTTTACCTTCATGGGCATCGTGCTCGAGCGGTCGGGTATGGCCGAAGACCTGCTCGACACGATCGGCCAGCTGTTCGGGCCCATCCGAGGCGGCCTCGCCTATGCGGTGATCTTCGTCGGCGCGCTCTTGGCGGCGACCACCGGCGTGGTGGCGGCTTCCGTCATCGCCATGGGCCTGATCTCGCTGCCGATCATGCTGCGCTATGGCTATGACCGCCGGCTCGCATCCGGTGTCATCGCTGCCTCCGGCACGCTTGCCCAGATCATCCCGCCGTCGCTGGTGCTGATCGTGCTTGCCGACCAGCTCGGCCGCTCGGTCGGCGATATGTACGCGGGCGCGTTGATCCCGGGCCTCGTGCTCACCGGCCTCTATATGTCCTACATCCTGATCATGTCGATCATCCGGCCGAACTCGATGCCGGCGCTGCCGCTCGAGGCTCGTACACTCGGCCATGGCGTGATGTCGCTGCTGGTGGCTTTGCTGGTCACATCAGCGGTTTCCTACGCGGCGTATCGTTATCTGGCGCCGGCGCATGGCGACAATGCCGACATTCTCGGCGCGACGGCCGGAGTGCTGTTCATCTACATCGTCGCCATTGCCGACAAACGCCTGAACTTCAACATGATGTCCAGGCTCGCGCAGCAGGTGATCATCGTGCTGATCCCGCCACTGGCGCTGATCTTTCTGGTGCTGGGCACCATCTTCCTGGGCATCGCCACGCCGACGGAAGGCGGCGCCATGGGCTCGGTCGGCGCCTTGTTCATGGCGGCGGCCAAGGGGCGCTTGTCGCTTGACGTCGTCAAGCAGGCGCTGGCCTCGACGACAAGGCTGTCGTCCTTCGTGCTGTTCATCCTGATCGGCGCACGGGTGTTCTCACTGACCTTTTACGGCGTCAACGGCCATATCTGGGTCGAGCACCTTTTGACGTCGCTGCCGGGCGGCGAGGTCGGCTTCCTGATCGGCGTCAACATGCTCGTCTTCTTCCTCGCCTTCTTCCTCGACTTCTTCGAATTGGCGTTCATCATCGTACCACTGCTGGCGCCCGCCGCCGACAAGCTCGGCATCGACCTGATCTGGTTCGGCGTGCTCCTGGGCGTCAACATGCAGACCAGCTTCATGCACCCGCCCTTCGGCTTCGCGCTGTTCTACCTGCGTTCGGTGGCCGCGCGCGTGCCCTATCTCGATCGTCTCACCGGCAAACAAATCGCGCCGGTGACCACCGGACAGATCTATTGGGGCGCGGTGCCCTTTGTCTGCATCCAGGTGATCATGATCGGCTTGACCATCGCCTTCCCGCAAATGGTGATACACTACAAGGGAACGACCGTCGATCCGGGCACCATCGACTACAAGGTACCGGAGGTGCCCGGCCTGTCGCCGCTCGGCACGCCGCCGGCGGATGGAGCGGCGCCCGCTGGTGGCGGCACGGCGCCGGCAGCTCCCGACCTTTCGCAACCGCCCAGTTTCGGCGATCCGACACCGGCAAAGCCGGCAGCGCCACAGCCTGACCTGTCGCAACCGCCAAGCTTCAACTGAACCGGCATGGTCAAAACCATGAAAGCGGTGCGGCTGGAAGCAGTGGGCGGCATCACGCTGCGCGACGTCGACATGCCTGACATCGGTGCGGATGAGCTACTGGTGCGCATCGAAGCCTGCGGCGTCTGCGGAACGGATCGGCATCTGTTTCACGGCGAATTTCCGTGCACGCCGCCGGTGACGCCCGGCCATGAGTTCTCCGGCATCGTCGAGGCGATCGGAAAATCGGTCTCGGGTTTTGCCATCGGCGATCGTGTCACCGGCGACCCCAACATCGCCTGCGGGCGCTGCGCGCGTTGTCACGCGGGACAAGTCAATCTCTGCAGCAATCTGCGCGCCATCGGCATTCATCGCGACGGCGGCTTTGCCGAATACCTTGCCTTGCCGCAGAAGCAGGCTTTCGTCCTGCCTGCCGGCCTGAACCCCATGCACGGTGCCTTCTGCGAGCCGCTCGGCTGTTGCCTGCATGGCGTCGACCTTGCCGGGATCAAACCGGGCAGTTCGGTGGTCGTGCTTGGCGGCGGCGTGATCGGCCTGCTCACCGTGCAGCTGGCAAGATTGGCGGGAGCCACGACCATCATTCTGTCGACCAGGCAAGCTTCGCGGCGCGCGCTCGCCGAGGACCTCGGCGCGACGGTGACGATCGATCCAACCGCCGCCGATGTCATCGATGCCATCGCCGGACCGGCGGGGCTGGTGCCAGGCGGTGTCGACGTCGTCTTCGAATGCGCGGGCGTGCGCGAGACCGTCGAGCAGTCCATGCGGCTGGCCCGCGCCGGCGGCACCGTCGTCATCGTCGGCGTGACGCCACAAGGCATGAAGGCGGAATTCGAGCCGTTCGACCTGTTGTTCCGCGAACTGAGGGTGCTCGGTTCCTTCCTCAATCCCTACACCCACCGCCGCGCCGCCGAAATGATCGCTTCCGGTGCGATCGAGATCGACAGGCTGATCTCCAGGCAGGTGTCGCTTGAAGAAGCGCCAGCGGTGATCGCCAATCCGCCGGCGCCCGGCGAGGTCAAGGTTCTGGTGGTGCCGCGCCTAGGCTGAACCGCCGGCTTCGCCTCCCGGGATATACAGAAAAGCTCCCTGAGTGTTCCGCCCAGAGAGCTTTTGAGCAGAAGTCCGGCCGACTACAGCTTGCCGTTGCGCTGCTGGACCATCATGAAGGTGTCGTAATTGTATTCGGCCACCTGCGCCCAGAGATAATGCTCCTTGCGGAAGCCCTTGATCGATTCCCAGATCTTCTTGAACGGCGCGTTGGAGGCTTCCATTTCGGTATAGACCTCGTTGGCCTTTTCGAAGCAGGCGGCCATGATCTCCTGGCTGAACGGGCGCAGTTTCGCGCCGCCAGCCACCAGCCGCTTCACCGCCGCAGGGTTCAGATAATCGTATTTCTGCAGCATGTTGGCGTCGGCCGCCTGTGCGGCAGTGCGCAGCAGCGACTTGTACGTCGGCGAAAGTTCTTCGTACTTCGCCTTGTTGAACATCAGGTGGACGGTCGGACCGCCCTCCCACCAGCCGGGATAGTAATAATAGGGCGCGACCTTATAGAAGCCGAGCTTCTCGTCGTCATAGGGACCAACCCATTCGGCCGCGTCGATGGTGCCTTTCTCCAGCGCGGGATAGATATCACCGCCGGCGATCTGCTGCGGCACGACGCCAAGCTTCTGCACCACCTTGCCGGCAAAACCGCCGATTCGCATCTTGAGGCCGGAAAGGTCGGCCACCGTGTTGATTTCCTTGCGGAACCAGCCACCCATCTGGACGCCGGTGTTGCCGCCCGGCAGGCCGAAAAGGCCCTGCGTGGCGAGAAACTCGTTGAACAGGTCGATGCCGCCGCCATGGTAATGCCAGGCATTCATGCCGCGTGCGTTGAGCGAAAAGGGAACCGCCGCACCGAGCGCCCATGTCGGGTCCTTGCCCCAGTAATAATATGCCACCGTATGGCAGGCCTCGACCGTGCCGGCCGTGGTGGCGTCGGCGGCCTGCAGGCCAGGCACCAGCTCACCGGCAGCAAAAACCTGGATCTGGAAATTGCCGTCGGTGGCTTCCGACAGCATCTTCGAGAACACCTCGGCGCCGCCATAGATGGTATCGAGCGACTTCGGGAAGGACGACGCCAGCCGCCATGTCACCTTGGGATTGGACTGGGCGATGGCAGGCGCCGCCAGCGTGGCCGCCGCCGCCGCGGCACCGACGCCGGTGACACCGGCCTTGCGAATGAATGAACGACGATCCATGAACTTCCTCCCTTTTGGATCAACAGGCCGACGCCAGGAAATCCTCGGTTTCCCTGTCGGTTCGTTCGAGACAATACACGGGCAAGAAGTCGAGTCCAGCAGGCCGACCCGATTTGACGGCAAAGCCCAGCTACCCTGCAACTATAGTCTAACAGGCCATTTCGTGGCCCATGCGACACGTTGAAACTTGGCATGGAAAAATGCCCGGCGATAGCCTATTTTGCAGGCAGGACATCCTTGCCCAGATGGAACATAGAGCCAAAATGCACCAGCCGCTCGTCGCCATATCGACCGACGTCCGTCAGTTCGACAACTACACCTGGCATGCAGCCCCACAACAATATCTGGAAGCGGCGATCACCGGCGCCGGCGTGTTTCCGGTGCTGGTGCCATCGTTCGGCGACCGGCTCGATTTCGACGAACTTCTGTCGTCGGTCGACGGCGTCATGGTCACCGGCTCGAAATCCAATGTGCACCCCTCGCTTTATGGCGGCGACGCCAGCGAAGCCAATGGCCCCTATGATCCGGCGCGCGACGCCACGACGCTGCCGCTCATCCGGCGGGCGATCGAACGCGGCGTGCCGCTGCTCGCCATCTGCCGCGGCATCCAGGAATTGAACGTGGCGCTGGGCGGCACGCTTGGCACCGAGATCCAGGAGCGCGAGGGTTCGCTCGACCACCGCGCGCCGGTGAGCGACAAGCAGGACGAACGCTTCGCCATCCACCAGACCATTTCGATCAAACCTGACAGTTGCCTGGCCGGCGTGTTCGGTGCCGGCGACATCAAGGTCAATTCGTTGCACCGCCAGGCGATCGACCGGCTCGGCTCGAAGCTGCAGGTCGAGGCCGTCGCCAGCGACGGCACGGTCGAGGCGGTTTCGGTGCGCGACGCCCGCGCCTTCGCCGTCGGCGTGCAATGGCACCCGGAATACTGGGTCAAGTCGGACAGCAATTCGGTGAAGATATTCCGTGCCTTCGGCGATGCGGTTCGGCTGCACGCCGCAGCGAAGGCTGGCGCACGGGCCGCAGCGGAATAATCAGTCGCCAGATTTCTTATCGCCTATGGCCGCCAGCGACAGCAGCGGCAGCGCCGGGGCATAGGATTCGTAGCCGTCGCCGTCGGCAGTCGCGAAGGTGACGATCGGATCGACGCCGTTGGCGCTGAAGGCGACCGTGCCGTCGTTTTGCTCGCGCCAGAACTTCGCCTGCTCTATGCCCGGCAAGAGCCGGCGGCATTTCGGAGCAACGGTGAGCAGCGACAAACCGTCCGAAATTTCAGCCCCGCGGCTGACTGCACAGACCGCCTCATCGCCATTGGCGACCAGCCTGTAGCTGTTGGACAGGGCGGCCTCGTTGGCCACGCTTTCCACGCTGCCGCCATGAAACAGCTGAATGCCACCAAACAGCGCTGCGGCAGCGATCAATGCGGAAAGTGCTTTCATCATTCTTCATCCACGTACACGGATAGGTTGAAGAATGATTCCAAAGGGTTAAGCTGACGTTAATAAGTGAGGCAGCCTCAAGCTCGCGCCTTGACTTCCGCCGTCTCGGGCACCGGGGTCAGCGGACGGCGCTCGGTGAACCAGGAGACCAGATTGTCGACGCAGAGATCCGCCATGGCGCGGCGGGTATGGTCCGAGGCCGAGCCGACATGCGGCAGTAGCGAGGTGTTGGGCGCATCGAGCAGCGCCTTGGGCACGTTCGGTTCGTCGGCAAAGACGTCGAGGCCGGCGGCGGCGATGGTGCCGGTGACAAGGGCTGCCGCAAGCGCTGCTTCGTCGACAGTGCTGCCACGGCCGATGTTGACGAAGACGCCGTTGGCGCCAAGCGCCGACAGGATCTCGGCATTGACCGCCTTCTCCGTCGAGGCGCCCCCCGGCGCCACCGAAATCAGCGTATCGACGGCTTCTGCAAGCCCTTTCAGGGTCGCATGATACTGGTAGGAAAGACCTTCGACACGGCGCCGGTTGTGGTAGGCGACCGGCAAGCCAAAAGCTTCCAGACGCCGGGCGATGGCCTGCCCGATGCGGCCCATGCCGAAAATACCCACACTGCGCCCGCGCAAGGTCAGCCGGCTCAGCGGATAGTTGCCCTTGCGCACCCAGCTGCCGTCACGCAACCAGGTTTCGGCGCGCGGCAAGTCGCGGATGGTGTTGATCAGCAGCCCGATCGTGGTGTCGGCGACCTCCTCGGTCAACACGTCGGGCGTGTTGGTGACCATGATGTTCTTCGCTCGGGCATGGACGACATCGACCGAATCATAGCCGACGCCGAAGGAGGCGATGAGTTCGAGGTTGGGCAATGCATCCATCATCGCCGCGTCGATGCCGGCAAACGAAGCGATGCCGCGCACATCACTGCGCATCTCGTCAGTGACGAGCGCCGGATCGGCGCGTTCGATTCTGACACGCCTGAACGTGCGGTTGATGCGGTCGACCGCATGGTCGTTGAAATCGCCCGGCACCAGGATGGCGACGGATTGCAGCTGTTCGGCCTTGGTCATACACGCTCCACCGGCTTGCCGGTCGACTGACGCACATGCAGTTCCGGCTTGATCAATTCCTGCGAGGGCCGCACCGTCTGGCCGTTGAGCTTGTCGAGCAGCGCGCTGGCGGCGCGGCGGCCAACCTCGCGCTGGCCGTTCCAGACAGTGGTCAGCGCCGGCGTCGCGATCGCCGCTTCCTCAAGGTCATCATAGCCGGTAACGGAGATGTCTACGCCGGGCACAAGGCCGGCACGGGCAATGCCGTTCATCAGGCCGATGGCGACAAGGTCGTTCCAGCAGCAGGCAGCCGTCGGTCTGTCCTTCAGCGCCAGGAACTGTCCGGCGGCCTCGAAGCCGGCCTGCTTGGTGCGTGGGCCGGCGATGCGCCATGACGGCCTGACTTCCAGCCCGGCCGCCTCCATCGCGTTGACATAGCCCTGGTAGCGGTCACGGCCGGTCGAGGTCTGGTCGGTGCCGCCGATCATGGCGATGCGCTTGTGGCCGAGCGAGATCAGATGGTTGGTGGCGAGGCCTGTCCCATAAGAGTCGTCGCCGCGAAACACCGGCACGTCGGCACCCTCGACGGTGCGCGCGATCAGCACAGCGGGGAGGCCGTTCTCCTCGGCCATCAGGATGTCGGAAGCCGGCGTGCCTATCGCCGGCGACATGATGACGCCGTCGGCGCCGAGCTGCAAAAGCGTATCGATAAAGGTGCGCTGCTTTTCGAGCTGATCATAATGATTGGACAGGATGAAGGTCTGCCGGCTGCGGTCGAGCTCGCTTTCGATCGAGCGCAGGATCTCGGCGAAGAATGGGTTCATGATGTCGTGGACGACGACGCCGACAATGCCGGAACGCGAGGTGCGCAGGCTGGCGGCGCGTCGGTTGTAGATATAGCCGATGGCGCGGGCATGTTCCTTGATGCGGTCACGGGTGGTCCCGGCAACCAGAGGGCTGTCGCGCAGCGCCAGCGAGACCGTGGCCGTGGACACGCCGAGCGCATCCGCGATCGTCGAAAGCTTGATTTTTTGTGCCAGCGACGTGTGCTCCCCGGACCTGAACTTCCAGACCTAAACTGTTTAAAGGCGGCGTTATGCCACCGATCGGGGGCAAATCAAAGTTTTTTTGCCAACGCTTCGGCCTCGACATCCGAGGCCGCGCGGCTCCGCAGCCGAAACCTATGCTCGCGATGGACGATGTAGAGACCGCTGGCGACGATGATGGCGGCGCCGACCAATGTCCAGCGGTCGGGAAACTGCTTGAAGACGATCCAGCCGGAAATGATCATCCACACCATCTGCGAATAGGGATAGGGCGCCAAAGCCGTGGTTGTCGCCAGCCGGTAGGCCTGGACCAGCAGCCAGTGACCGACGCCGCCGAACACGCCGAGCATCAGCAGCACGAACCAGTGCCAGCCATCATGCGGCAGGGAAAACGAAAACGGCAGCAGGGGCAACAGCAGCAGCGCCGGCGCCAGCGCCGAAAACAGGATGAGGCTCTCCGATGTCTCGGTCGCCGACATGCGGCGCGTCATGATGACGTAGAAGCAGTTCGACAGCATCGAGCCGAGCGCGAAGAGATGTCCGATGCCGAAAACGCCGACGCCCGGCCGGGTGATGATGAGGACGCCGGCAAAGGCCGCCAGGATCGCCAGCCAGCGCCGCCAGCCGGCCCACTCGCCAAGCAGCGGACCGGCCAGCGCCGTGATCACCATCGGCCCGAAGAAATAGATCGAGGTTGTCTCGGCCAGTTGCAGGGATTTGAGCGCCAGGACATTGAATATGGTCGATCCGAACAGGAACGCGCCACGCAAGATATGCGCCGGCAGGTTGACCGGACGAAACCGCACCGGTTCGCGCCAGCCGCGCAGCAGCGCGCCGACCAGCACCACATGCACGGCAAAGCGCACCCAGGCAACGACCAGCACGGAAACGCCGGCAAGGACGAGGTATTTGCTTGATGTGTCGAGGAAGGTGAAGCAGACATAGGTGGAAAGCATGCACAGGATCGCCACCGGGGGCGTCGCGCTTTCTACATGTCTTTGGGGAGCACTCACTTGCAGGCCGGGTGGGAAGCTGGGCTGAAGCCCACCTTTGCGGGAATTGCCGGCTCCCGGCAAGGCAATTGTCGCCAGCCCCGAGGTGAAAGCCTGCTGGCACAACAAGAGCCGCCGGCAGGCGTAGTGCCTTGGCTAGGCGTGCATGCGGGCGCCCTTGGTGATTTTATCGACCAGCTTCTTGTCGGCGCGAAGCGCGATCCCGACCACCTTGGCGTCTTCAGGCGCGAATTCGGCGAAGACGGCACGGTTAGCCGCGTCAAAGCCGGTCGAAAACATCTCCTCGACATAGAGCGAGGTGGTCACGCCGCGCTCTAGTGTGCGCCGGTGGATGGCGCCCAACGTTGCCTGGTCGGCGGACAAAACGATGACCGGCTGGATCGACAGCGGGTTGTAGAGATTGCCGGCGCGGTCGCGATAGGGTTCACCGATGATATCGGGAAACTGCGCGACGATGCCGCTGGTCAGGAAAGCGGTGACGTTGAGTTTCTGCCAGACCGGCAGATCTTCCCCGAGCACGATTGCAAATTTCGTATCGAACATGAGACATTGGCCATTCGGTTGTGCCCCAATGCGAGGCTGAAGGAGACGATGTCGCACGATCTAGACAGCCAGGCTTTCAAGGGTCTTGGACGTTTGTGCGTCGATGCGGCGGAAAACCGTATCATCTCCGCCCCCGATCCCGCAGGCATGGAGCGGATCGAGGCGCGCTTCCGTGGCAGCGCGTTCGACCTGCATCGCCACGACACCTATGCGATCGGGGTGACGCTGCACGGTGTGCAGACGTTTCGCTATCTCGGCGCTGCGCGCCACAGCCTTCCGGGACAGATCATCGTTCTGCATCCCGACGAGTTGCATGACGGCGGCGCCGGCACCGAGGACGGCCTGCGCTACCGAATGCTCTATCTGGAGCCGTCGCTGATGCTCGGCTGCCTTGGCGGCGCTTCGCTGCCTTTTGTCAGGGATGGCGTGGTGACGGACGCCGCCTTTTGCGCAACGCTGCTTTCGGCGCTGGGTCCGCTGGAGCAGGAACTCGACGAGTTGTTCGTCGACGACTTCCTGACGCAACTGATGCAAAGCCTGATCCGGCATGGCGGCCAGTCGGCGAAGCCGATGACCAGGACGGCGTGGCGGGCGGCTGCGCTAGCACGCGACTATCTTACGGAAAACCTGACCCGGCCGGTGCGCTCCGGTGAACTGGAAGCGGTAACCGGGCTCGACCGCTATGCCTTGTCGCGGCACTTCCGCGCCGCTTTCTCGACCAGTCCGCATCGCTTCCTGGTGATGCGCCGGCTTCAGCGCGCGCGGCGGATGATCGCCGCCGGCGAACCGTTGGCACAGATCGCAGTCGAAGCCGGCTTCAGCGACCAGAGCCATTTTATCAGGCAATTCAAGAAGGCATTCGGCATGACACCGGGACGCTGGTCGTCGCTGATCCAGGGCTCTGCCGCGGCGGCTTGATCGCCTGCCGCGACAATCTGCCGGTCAGTCGTCCGACTCGGCGTCGTCGTCGATGAGCACCAGTTCCTCGTTCGAGAGGTTGGCCTCGATGCGGGCAAGCAGTTTGAACAGCGACTTCTGGTCCTTCTTGTCGAGGCCCTTCAGCGCCTGCTTTTCGGTCTTCTTCACCGATTTCTCGATGGCGTGGATGATGTCGCGGCCTGTATCGGTGAGGAAGATATGGGCCTGGCGGGCATCAGCCTCCGAGGCGCGCTTCTCCAGGAAACCCTGGGCCTGCAGCCGGTTGATGGTCTTGGTGATCGTCGGCGGGCGCACGCCGAGGCGTCCGGCAAGATTGCCCGGCGTCTGACCGTCTTCACGGTCGAGCGCCAGCATGATCTGGTCCTGGCCGGCATAGAAGCCGTGCGCCAGAAGCCGGGCAGCCAGCGCCGTTCTTGCCAGCCTTGCCGCCGAATGCAGCCGGCTCATTGTTGCAGTCTTGTCCGCCTTGGCCATGGTCATCCCTCTTCGGCCGTACCGGTGCGGGCAGCATAGAGGCAGCCGGCCGGTTGGCAATCGACGATCAAAAAGATTCCGGTGCTTCAAACAGCTTTGCCGGCAAGCATTGTGGTGTCCGCCGTGGCTAATGCCAGATGTTTATTTCAGTTAGATGACAAACGAATTCCCAGCCGGAGTTTTCGTCGCGAGCAGGGTGGTGGAGTGACCGCCGCTCAGCCGGGCTTCACCGCTACGATCATCAGCGCCTGATAGGCATCCTCCAGTTCGCGCAGCGCAGCCTGCGATTGCGGTCCGGCCCGCCTGGCGATGCCGTCCGCGGCATTCGAGGTGTCGCGCTTGCCGGGTCGGTCATTGTAGGGCGCGACTGTGGTGAATATCTGCTCGCTGAGGCTGTCGGGGAAGAACAACTGTCCGGTCATCACCGAACTGTCGTTAGGGAAGATCTTGAAATGGATATGGGTGGTGCGGCCGCGATACCAGCCGGGATAGATGGTGGCGAAGGAAACGATGCCGCTTGCATCGGTCTTCTGCCAACCACGCAGGAAGGTCCGGCCCGACGTGTCGACGTCGCGGTCGTCACCCTGTCTGGGATAGCCGGAATAGGCGCCTTGCGCGTCGCAATGCCAGATGTCGACGCGGGCGCCGGCAAGTGGGCGGCAGTCCGCGTCGACAACCTGCAGCCGAACGCCAAGGGCTATGCCCTTCTTGCCTTCGGTGACGTCCGCACGTTCGAGTTTCGGGTCGAAATAGAACGGCCCCTCGGTCACTTCAGGCGTAATGGTGCAGACACCGGCGCCGTTTTCGAACAAGGCCAGTCCGGCATAGGGTAAAGTCTGGTCTGCTATCGCGGCGGCGGGCAGGAAGGCACCACCGCCGACGGTGACCGCGATCAAACCGAGCGCCTGGCGCCGGCTCATTGAGAAGGAGGATGGCTTGCCGGACATATCTTGCCTCTCGAATTGGCCTCTCGTATCCTGATCTAGGCGGTCACAGCGGCTCTCGCCAATGAAAATTCAGCAATGTCGGCAAGCCGGTTTGGCCCATAGGTTTGCCCCGTGCAAAAGCCCGGCACACACCCTATATGGAGCCGACATTCCCTTTTTCTCAGGCCGAATTTTCGAGGCCAGCACTTTCGAGGCAAGCCATGAGCGACGCACAGACGCAGATCCCCGTAACCGTTCTCACCGGCTATCTCGGCGCCGGCAAGACGACGCTGCTCAACCGCATCCTGTCGGAAAACCACGGCAAGCGCTACGCCGTTATCGTCAACGAATTCGGCGAAATCGGCATCGACAATGATCTGATCGTGGAATCCGATGAGGAAATCTACGAGATGAACAATGGCTGCATCTGCTGCACGGTGCGCGGCGACCTGATCCGTGTCGTCGAGGGCCTGATGCGCCGGCCAGGCCGCTTCGACGCCATCGTGGTCGAGACCACCGGGCTCGCCGATCCGGTGCCGGTGGCGCAGACCTTCTTCATGGACGACGACGTGCGCTCCAAGACCAGGCTTGACGCGGTGGTGGCGCTGGTCGACGCCAAGCATCTGCCGTTACGGCTCAAGGATTCCAGGGAAGCCGAGGACCAGATCGCCTTCGCCGACGTCGTCGTGCTCAACAAGACCGACCTCGTCACATCAGAAGAACTCGCCAAGGTCGAGGCAACGATCCGCGCCATCAATCCGGCGGCGAAGATCCATCGCACGACGCGAGCCGGCGTCGCGCTGACCGAGGTGCTAGACCGCGGCGCCTTCGACCTGTCCAGGGCGCTGGAAAACGACCCGCATTTCCTCGAGGCGCATGACGATCACGATCATCATGACCACGATCATGACGGTCACGATCACCACCACCACGATCATGACGGGCACCACCATCACGCTCATGCTTCAGACATCCATGACGTGACGGTGCAGTCGGTGTCGCTGCGCGGCGGCGAGATGGACCCGAAGAAATTCTTCCCCTGGATCGAGAAGATCACCCAGATGGAAGGCCCCAACATCCTGCGGCTGAAAGGCATCATCGCGCTCAAGGGCGACGACGAACGCTATGTCATCCAGGGCGTGCACATGATCATCGAGGGCGATCACCAGCGCGCCTGGAAGGACGGCGAGAAGCATGAGAGCCGGCTGGTGTTCATCGGCCGCGAACTCGACGCCGAACGGCTGAGGAAGAGCTTTGACGCCTGCCAGGCGTAATTTTGCTCGGGTAGGAACAAGTGATGCCTAGATCGACCGATAGCATGACTGAGCATGAAGCCCAGCCCGCGATCGATGCCGCCGAGGTAGTGAGGGTGTCCGCCACCGATTTCGTGCGTATCCTCGATCTGCTGGAACGCCCGCCGAAGCCCAACGCCAAGCTACGCAAAGTGATAGCGGCGTTGCCAAACACACTGTAACGGCACCCGCTTAACGCGAGGAGTCGATCGCGAAACAGCGCGATCGAACATCCTTCGATGGCAACCCTTATGGTTGCCGGAACCGCAAACGTCGAGTAAGCCGCCGGGTTGTCTCTGCAATCTCGTCCAGGTGAATAAAGATAACCATGCCAACCGTCGCCCCGCTTGATCTCCAGGGACATTGCATCGCCGCCGTCTTTCTCGGCGACGTGCCGCATTTTGCGATGGCCGACGGCGCCGTCCATCGGCTCGACCATGGCCACAAGACAGTTCAGGCCAATGACGGGGTGCTTGCCGCCTTCCATGATGCAGCCAATGACCGGCTGATCACCGGCGGCGAGGACGGCAAGGTGTTTGCCGTGAAGGCGGGCGGCGAGGTCACCGAATTGGCAAGCGCGGCCAAGAAGTGGATCACCAGCGTTGCCGCCGGGCCGCAAGGCGCCATCGCCTATGCCTCAGGCAAGACCGCCTTCGTGCGCTTCGCCGACGGCAAGACCAGGGAATTCGTCCATCCGCGTTCGGTGGAGGGGCTGGCCTTCTCGCCCAAGGGCATGCGCTTCGGCGTTGCCCGCTACAATGGCGCGACGCTGCATTTCCCCGCGGCCGAGGGCAAGCCGGTGGAACTCGAATGGGCCGGTGCCCACACCGGCGTCGCCTTCTCTCCCGATGGCGCCTTCCTCGTCACCACCATGCAGGAAAACGCGCTGCACGGCTGGAAGCTCGCCGACGGCAAGCACATGCGCATGACCGGCTATCCCGGCAAGGTCAAAAGCCTGTCGTGGAGTGTGAAGGGCAAGTGGCTGGCGAGTTCCGGCGCGCCGGCGGCGATCGTCTGGCCGTTTTCCGGCAAGGACGGCCCGATGGGCAAGGCGCCGCTGGAGCTCGGCACGCGCGGCAACGCCATGGTGACGGCTGTCGCCTGCCACCCGAGCCAGGATGTCGTTGCCGTCGGCTATGATGACGGCATGGTGATGGCGGTGCGTTTTGCCGACGCCAAGGAAGTGCTGTTGCGACGGCCGGGCAAGGGCGCCGTCACCTCGATGATGTGGGACAAGGAAGAACGCCGGGTCGCCTTCGGTAGTGCCGCCGGCGATTGCGGCGTCATCGATATCACGGCCTGACCCCGCTCACTCCGCTCCGCACGACACTTTGCCGCTGATTTCAACCGGTTTGCCGTCCTGGTCCGTATCCGCCGCGGCGTCGTAGACGGCGAGCGTATAGTTCCCGTCGTAGACGCCTTCGTCGCTGGTCTTGGTCAGGATCGTCAGTTCAACTGAGTTGATCTTTTGCGCGGCCTCGTGCTCACGATAGATGTTCAGCCGCAATTCCTTGCCGTCGAGCCAGTACTGCGTCAGGTTGGAATCCTCGAACACGGTCTTGCGCAGGCTGTCGCCGGCAGGCCGGCTCAGAATTTCGAGGTTGCCGCGAAAGTTGAAGGTCGGCCCGCCCATGCCTCTGGTGACGCCTGCCTCGACCTCGAATATCGCCGCCGTGTCCTCGGTGGAGCACCAGATGCCACCCGACGCGAAGGCAGCGCCAGCCGACGACAGAAGCATTGCCACACACATGATCGTTCTCATTTTGCCCCTCCACCTCAAATCCCGCTCATATTGGCGCTGACTTCGGCAGCACGGTCAAGCGCCGCTGCCAAAGGCTGAGCCAACGCAGGACAGATGCGCGGCCAATTGCGGATGCGGACACGGATTGGCTAAGAGGGATCGACCAGAGGGGTTTTCATGCACAGCGATATGTCCAAGACGTCCATCGGCGGCATCGGCCGCGACCGCATTGCCGATTTGCGCGAAACCGAGGGGGCAGCCTTCCGCAAGGCGCGGCCAAAATCGCAAGCCAAGATCGGCAACGGCCTGCCCGGCTTCTTCGGCGGCGTGCCTATGCACTGGATGAACGATTGGCCGACGCCGTTCCCGATCCTGGTCGACAGCGCCAGGGGTGCCACGATCACCGATATCGACGGAAACAAGCTCGACGATTTCTGCCTTGGAGACACCGGCTCGATGTTCGGCCATTCGCCGCCACCGGTGGCACGCGCCATCCGCCGCCAGGCCGGACGCGGCCTGACCTATATGCTGCCTTCGGAAGATGCGCTGGCCATAGGGCCGCTGCTGCAGCAGCGCTTCGGCCTGCCGTTCTGGCAGATCGCGACGACGGCGACCGACGCCAACCGCTTTGCGCTGCGTGTTGCCCGTGCCGTCACCGGCCGCGAAAAAATCCTGGTCTTCAACGGCTGCTATCATGGCTCGGTCGACGAGACGATGGTGCGGCTGATCGACGGCAAGCCCGTCAACCGGCCGGGATTGGCGGGCGAGTTCCGCGACCTGACCCGCACGGCCAAGGTCATCGAGTTCAACGATATTTCAGCACTCGAAGCCGCGCTTGGGGATAAGGACGTCGCCTGCGTCATCGCCGAGCCGGTACTGACCAATTCCTGCA
Organism: Mesorhizobium sp. M0227; assembly: GCF_040321855.1. Classification (NCBI taxonomy): domain Bacteria; kingdom Pseudomonadati; phylum Pseudomonadota; class Alphaproteobacteria; order Hyphomicrobiales; family Phyllobacteriaceae; genus Mesorhizobium; species Mesorhizobium sp. M0227. The sequence continues at coordinate 200,039 of NZ_JAMYSJ010000007.1, forward strand.
TGGTGCTGGCCGATCCGGGTTACCATGACGCCCTGCGCAAACTGACACGCCAAGCCGGCACGCTGCTTCTGATCGACGAGACGCACACGATCTCGACCGGCCCTGGCGGCTACACCAGAAAGTATGGGCTGGAGCCGGACTTCTTCGTGCTGGGCAAGCCGATCGCCGGCGGCGTGCCGGCCAGTGTCTGGGGCATGAGCGACGACGTTGCCTCACGCTACGCGGATTACAACAGGACCAAGGAGCCGGGCTATTCCGGCATGGGCACGACGCTCTCGGCCAACCCGCTGCAGTTCGCGGCGATGCGCGCCACGCTCGAAGAGGTGATGACCGAGGGGAATTACGACCGGATGGATCATCTGGCGCGGCGGCTCGATGCCGGGCTGATCGGCGTGATCGATCGCTATCGTCTGCCCTGGCATGTTTCCCGCGTCGGCGCCCGCGTCGAGTTCATCTGTGCGCCCGGTCCGCTGCGCAATGGCGCCGAGGCGGAAATGGCGCATGCACCGGAACTGGAGGCCGCCATCCATGTCGCGCTGGTCAATCGCGGCGTGCTGATCGCACCCTTCCACAACATGATGCTGATCTCGCCGGCGACCTCGGCTGCCCAGGTCAACCGGCTGATCACCGCCTTCGGCGCGGTTGCGGCGAAGCTTGCGGCATGAGACAAGCGGCGATGGACCACCCCAATGCCATGATAACCTCACCTTCGGGCTCGACACCTGCCGAGGCGCAAGCCTTTCTCGACGCCCATCCCGAGATCGAGGCCTTCGATATCGTCCTGACCGATGCCAATGGCGTCGGCCGTGGCAAGATCGTGCGCCGGCATGAGCTGAAGAGCATCTTCGAGGGCGGCCGCCACATGCCGATCTCGATCCTCGGCCTCGATATCACAGGCGAGGATGTACACGAGACCGGGCTGATCTGGACCACCGGCGACGGCGACCTCAGGGCCTGGCCGATCCCCGGCACGCTGGTGCCGCTCTATGGCACGAACCCGCCGCGCGGCCAGTTGCTGATGGCGATGTACATGCTCGACGGCCGGCCGATGTCGTCGGATCCGCGGCTGGCGCTGGCTCGGCAGGTGGAGATCCTGGCGGCCAAGGGCCTGTACCCGGCCGGAGCCTTCGAACTCGAATTTTTTCTGCTGGCCAACGATCGCGACGCCGACGGCAAGGTGCAGCCGGCGCGCGCGGTTCTCGACGGCCGTATCTCGGGCAAGACGGAAGTCTATTCCGTCGACCATCTGCACGGCATGGAGCCGCTGTTTTCCGACATCTATGCCGCGGCCAAGGCGCAAGGCATTCCGGCCGAGACGGTGATTTCCGAATATGCGCCCGGCCAGTACGAACTGACGTTGAACTACCGAAAGGACGTGATGCGGGCAGCCGACGACCTGGTCATGCTGAAGCGGCTGGTGCGGGCGCAGGCGCGCCGCCACGGCGTCACCGCCTGTTTCATGGCCAAGCCGATCGAGAAATATGCCGGCTCGGGCATGCATTTCCACGTTTCGCTTCAGGATAAGGCCGGCCGAAACGTCTTTGCCGAAGCCGGCGGCGAGAGCTGGTCGCTGCCGTTGCTGCAGGGGCTCGGCGGCCTGATCCAGACGATGGCGGAATCGATGCTGGTGTTTGCACCGCACGCCAATTCGTGGCGGCGCTTCGTTTCGCAATCCTATGCGCCGGTGGCGCCGACCTGGGGTGTCAACAACCGATCGGTGGCCTTACGTGTGCCGGCCGGCGACGCCAAGAACCGGCGCATCGAGCACCGGCCGTCCGGCGTCGACGCCAACCCTTATCTGATCGCCGCGACCGTGCTCGCCGGCATCATCAAGGGCATGGATCAAGGCCTCGATCCGGGCCCCGAAACGACCGGCAACGGCTATGAGGCAGCGGTCACGCGCACGACCATGCCTGTCGACTGGCGCGCCGCGATCGAAGCGGCGCGGACGTCCAGCTTCCTGAAGAACGCGCTCGGCGAGGACCTGCACCGGACCTTCGTGGCTATCAAACAGTCCGAGTATCTGCGGGTGGCACGCACGGTGAGCGAACTGGATTACCACCTCTATCTGCACGAGGTTTGATGGATTCATGACGGGCGGCGATCACTTTTTCGCTGCCTCCATCAAATGAGGTAGCGGATCTCCTGTTCAGAACATATCATGAACATATGAGCGCACTTACCGTCCCTGAAAAGCTGGCGATCCTCTCCGACGCCGCCAAATACGATGCCTCCTGCGCCTCTTCCGGTGCTGCAAAAAAGGATTCCTTGAAATCCGGCGGCATCGGCTCCACCGAAGGCATGGGCATCTGTCATTCCTACGCGCCGGATGGCCGCTGCATTTCCCTTCTCAAGATCCTGCTGACCAATTTCTGCATCTACGATTGCAGCTATTGCATCAACCGCTCGTCGTCCAATGTGCGGCGCGCCCGTTTCACCATCGAAGAGGTGGTGAAACTGACCATGGATTTCTACAGGCGCAACTATATCGAAGGCCTGTTCCTGTCCTCCGGCGTCGTCCGCTCACCGGACGAGACCATGGGCGAGATGGTCGAGGTGGCACGCCGGCTGCGCTTGGAGGAGAAGTTCTCCGGCTACATCCATCTGAAGACGATCCCGGAAAGTTCGGCGGAACTGGTCGAGAAGGCAGGGCTTTATGCCGACCGGCTGTCGATCAACGTTGAACTGCCGACCGATGAGGGCGTGAAGCGGCTGGCGCCCGAGAAGAAGCCGGAGACAATCCGGCTTTCCATGGCCAGGCTGCGCCAGAAGATGGAGGAGAAGGCTGAGCCGACTTTGAAGACCAAGAAGCGCGAACGCTTTGTGCCGGGCGGTCAGTCGACGCAGATGATCATCGGCGCCGACAAGACATCCGACGACGGCATCCTTCACACCAGCGCGCGGCTCTATGGCAGCTATCATCTGCGGCGCGTCTATTACTCGGCTTTCAGCCCCATTCCGGATTCGTCATCGTCGCTGCCCTTGCTGAAACCACCGCTGATGCGCGAGCACCGGCTCTATCAGGCCGACTGGCTGATGCGGTTCTATGGGTTTTCACAGCCGGAAATCCTTGCCGGGAGCAGCGACGGCATGCTCGATCTCGCCATAGACCCGAAGCTCGCCTGGGCGCTGCGCAACCGGGGACAGTTTCCGGTCGACATCAACCGCGCCGACCGCGAAGCGCTGCTGCGGGTGCCGGGTCTCGGCACCAAGGTGGTGGCGAAGATTTTGGAGACGCGCCGGCACCGGCGCATGCGGCTCGAGGACGTCGGACGGATCTGCCAGTCGGTCGCCAAGCTCAGGCCCTTCATCATCGCCGAAGGCTGGTCACCTGGTGCGCTGACCGACAAGGCCGGCCTGCGCGACAGGATCGCCTACTCCTGCGAACAATTATCGTTGTTTTGATCATGCGGCCGGCGCAACTCGATCTCGCCAGATACAGAGTTCGGCTCGACAGCGAGACGGATTTTGCCGGCTGGCGTGACGCGGCACGGCGGCTCGCCCTGAATGAGGTCAGGCCCGAGGACGTCGGCTGGCATGTCGCGCCGGGCTCTGATCAGGCAGAATTGCCTGAAGTGCCTGCGGGCGCGCAGCTCGTCGTGCCGCGCGACTTCATCGGGCATGCCGAAACGGCGTTCTGCCATTCCGATTCCGGCCGGTTTGCCTTTATCTACAGAGTGCTTTGGCGATTGCGCGACGAGCCTAAACTGCTGGAAATCGCGTCGGATCCCGACACCAGGCGGCTTGAGACCATGGAAAAGGCGGTGCGGCGCGACAGCCACAAGATGCACGCCTTCGTGCGCTTCCGAAAAATCGGCGACGGTGCCGATGAGCGCTATGTCGCCTGGTTCGAGCCGGATCATTTCATCGTCGAGCGCAACGCCGATTTCTTCGTCAGGCGTTTCACCGGCATGCGCTGGACGATCCTGACGCCCTATGCCTCCGCCGATTGGGATGGCGAAAGGCTGGCGATGGGGCCGGGTGCTGCCAAGGGCGATGCGCCTGATCAAGACGACACCGAGGCGCTCTGGCGGACTTATTTCGAGAACATCTTCAACCCGGCGCGGCTGAAGGTGAAGGCGATGCAAAGGGAGATGCCAAAGAAATATTGGCGGAACCTTCCCGAGGCCTCGCTCATTCCAGACATGATCGCAGGAGCGGACAAGGCCGCCAAGGACATGATTGCGAAGATGCCGACAACACCCGCGCCGCACCACGCAAAGGTGCAGGCACGGCATTGGCCGAAGCAACAGCCTGCCGAGACGGCGGAGGACGATGCCGCAAGCACGATTTCCGAGTTGCGTGAGGTAGCGAAAGGCTGCCGTCGCTGCCCGCTTTGGCGCGACGCGACGCAGACCGTCTTCGGTGAGGGCCCCGACAATGCCAAAGTGATCTTCGTCGGCGAACAGCCGGGGGATCAGGAGGATCTCGCCGGCAAACCTTTCGTTGGTCCGGCCGGCAAGGTGTTCGATGCGATCCTGGACGATGCCGGTGTCGATCGGCAAAAGGTCTATGTCACTAACGCAGTCAAGCACTTCAAGTTCGAGCCGCGCGGCAAGCGCCGCATCCACTCCAAGCCGAATTCCGGTGAGATTCAGGCCTGCCGCTGGTGGATCGACCAAGAATTCGAGCTGATCAAGCCTAACCTCGCCGTGGCACTCGGCGCGACAGCGGCGATGTCGCTGCTCGGCAAGGCGATCCCGGTGACAAAGATGCGCGGACAAGTGATCGAGCGCGAGGACGGATTGCGCGTGTTCATCACCATCCATCCCTCCTTCATCCTGCGCATCCACGATCGGGCGGACAAGGAAGCCGAACGCGAACGGTTCCTGCAGGATATGAAGCTGGTGAAGCGGCTGATGGCCGCCTGATCAGTTTTGTTTTTGCGCGATTCCAGACGGAAAACCGCTTCACACTTCCTGGAATTGCTTCAGCTACCTGATCAGAATTGCCCTGAGATCGTTGACATTCGTACCGGTCGGGCCGGGTACGAAAAGATCGCCAACCGCGTTGAAGGCCGTCCAGGCATTGTTGCCGGCAAGCATAGCCTTGGCGTCCACCCCGGCTGCGCGCATGCGCGATACGGTCGAGCCATCGGCGAAGGCGCCGGCATTGTCTTCCGAACCGTCGATGCCGTCGGTGTCGGCGGCCAGCGCGTGAATGCCGTCGACGCCATTGATGCCGATGGCGAAGGCCAGCAGGAATTCCGAATTGCGGCCGCCCTTGCCTTTTGCGCGCAGCGTCACGGTTGTCTCGCCGCCCGACAGGATCAGCACCGGCTTTTGAAATGGCCGGTTGCGCGTCGCCACTTCGCGCGCGATCGCGGCATGGACGCCGCCGACTTCGCGCGCTTCGCCCTCGATCGCATCGGAGAGGATGATGGCTTCAACGCCTTGCCGTTTCGCTTCCGCAACAGCCGCTTCGAGCGACACCCCGGCCGAAGCGATCAAATGCACCTCGTTGCGCGAAAAGCGCTCGTCATCCGGGCTTGGCGCATCGGCGGCCGGCGAATTGATATGCGCCATCACCGAGGCCGGCAGTTTCATGCCATAGGCCGATATCGAGGCCAGCGCGTCTGCGCGGCTGCCTGTATCCGGTACGGTTGGGCCGGAGGCGACCATTGCCGGATTGTCGCCGGGAATATCGGAGACGATCAGCGACACCACCCTGGCCGGCCATGCGGCCGCTGCCAGCCTGCCGCCCTTGATGGTGGAAAGGTGCTTGCGGATGGTGTTCATCGCCGCGATCGGCGCACCCGAGGCGAGCAGCGCCTCATTGACGGCGATCTCGTCGGCCAGCGTCAAGCCGCCGGCGGGCGACGGCAACAGCGCCGATCCGCCGCCGGAAATCAGCGCCACCACTAGGTCATCCTCAGTCAGCCCCTGGACCTTGGCGAGCAGGCGCCGCGAGGCTTCCAGACCGGCAGCGTCCGGCACCGGATGAGCCGCCTCGATGATCTCGATGCGCTCGCAGGTCGCGCCATAGCCATAGCGGGTGACGACCAGCCCTTCGATCGGGCCGGCCCACACTTTCTCGAACGCTGCCGCCATCTGCGCCGAGCCTTTGCCCGCGCCGATGACGATGGTACGGCCCTTTGGCTTGGCCGGCAGATGATCCCGGATGGTTCGTTCCGGATCGGCGGCGGCAACGGCGGCGTTGAAGATGGAGGTCAGGAAGGCCTTGGGATCGAGCACGGTCATTCGGCGTCCCGAGGCAATGCCAGCCCGCGCTTGTCGACGCCCAAATGATCGCACAGCGCATCGACGACGACGCCATGATCCTCCCGCTCCGGCAGTCCGGAGACGGCGATCACACCAATGACGCCGGCGCCCTTGACGGTCACCGGAAAGCCACCGCCGGCCAGCACGTAGTCGGCAATATCCAGCCCTTCGCCGATCTTGAAGCTGCGGTCCGGGCGCTGCTGTTCCAGCACCATGCGGTAGGTGCTTCTCAGGAACCGCTTGACCACATTGGTCTTGCGCCGCGCCCAGTCGGGGTTCGAGGCGTTCGAACCCGGCATCGCGGCGTAGAACAGCGGCCGGTCCCACAGCCTGATGTCGACTATGATGGGCAGGTTCTCGGCAATTGCACGATCGCGAATGGCGGAGCCGATTTTGAAAGCGACGGCCTCGTCGAAGGTGGCGAAGACAAGGGTCTCTTCCTGTCTCTTGATCAGAGCGATGTCGTCAGCAACGGCCATTTTCTTTCTCCGAAATCGTCACACGTCGTGTGTACGACAAGCTCCGCTCGGTCAAGCTTCCGTGGAGCGGCCCCTCATCCGGCCGCTTCGCGGCCACCTTCTCCCCGGTGGGGAGAAGAGGAAAGCGTCGGCACTGGCGATCTCCTCTCCCCTCGGGGAGAGGTCGGATTGCCCCGAATTGCCCTTGCAATTTGGTTGGCAATCCGGGTGAGGGTTCTTACCCCGCGATCATATCCGCCTTGGCTGGCCGCCCCGCCACATAAACCTCGCGGACAGTGCGGTCGTCACCCAGCGTTTGCAGGAGAAACAGTTCCTGCGCCAGCGTCTCGACCGTTTCCATCCTGAGCCGCATCGCCGGCGTTGCCCTGGCGTCCAGCACGACGATGTCGGCATCGCTGCCTTCATCCAGCGTGCCGATCTTGTCAGCCACCGACAGCGCCTCGGCATTGCCGCGCGTCATCTGCCAGAAGGACTGGAGCGGGTTGAGCTTCTCTCCGTTCAGCGCGATCACCTTGTAGCCCTCGTCCATGGTGCGCAGCATGGAGTAGTTGGTGCCGCCGCCGACATCGGTGGCAGCGGCGATCCGGACCGGCTTGTCGCGGCGCCGGAAGCGCTGGTAGTCGAACAGGCCGGAACCGAGGAACAGGTTGGAGGTCGGGCAGAACACCGCTACCGAGCCCGAGTCCGAAAGCGCATCCGCTTCGCGCTCCGACAGATGGATGCAATGTCCAAACAGGCTCTTTTTGCCCAACAGCCCGTAGTGCTCGTAAACGTCGGTATAGTCGCGCGACCACGGGTAGAGTTCCTGCGTGAAAGCGATTTCGGCGTGGTTTTCCGACAGATGCGTCTGCATGTGCAGGTCGGGATATTCCCGACACAGCGCGCCCGCCATCTCCATCTGCTCCGGCGACGAGGTGATGGCGAAGCGCGGCGTGATGGCGTAGTGCTGCCGTCCCTTGCCATGCCATTCCTTGATCAGCGCCTTCGTGTCGTCGTAACCCGATTGCGGTGTGTCGAGCACGCCGTCGGGCGCATTGCGATCCATCATCACCTTGCCGGCAATGTTGAGCATGTTGCGGTCATGCGACTCGGCGAAAAAGGCTTCGGCTGAAGCCTTGTGCACCGAGCAGTAGGCGGCGACCGTCGTTGTACCGTGGCGCACCATTTCGTCGAGGAACAGCCGCACGATGCGGCGGCCGTGCTGGGCGTTGGCGAACTTCGTTTCCTCCGGAAAGGTGTAGGTTTTCAACCAGTCGAGCAGTTCTGCGCCATAGGAGGCGATGACCTGCATCTGCGGAAAATGCACATGGGCATCTATAAAGCCGGGCAGCAGCAGATGCGGCCGGTGGTCGATTTTCTTCGCCGTCTCGCCGGCCTGCTTTTCAACATCGGCATAGGTGCCCGCAGCGACGATCCGGCGGTCGCGGATCAGCAGGCCGCCATCCTCCTCGTAGCGCCAGGCGGAATGATCGTCGATGGTCTGCGGCCAGCGCACGAAGGACAGCGTGCGGCCGCGCAGAAGTGTCGAGTTCATGCTATCTCCCTGCGCCTTCGAACCAAGCCACCAGCAGTGCCCTTTCCTTGTCGGTAATCTGGCTGACGTTGGCGGGCGGCATGGCGTGGCTGCGACCGGCCTGCAGATAGATCTCGCGGGCGTGGTTGGCGATATCCGCATCGGTGTCGAGCATCACGCCCTTCGGTGCATGATAGATGCCCTCATAGACCGGCTCCGCCGCATGGCACATCGAGCAGCGGCCGAGCACGGTGTCGCGCACGGCCGGGAAATGCGCTGAAGCGACATAGATTTGCGCCGACGCGGATTCCTTGGGTTCGCCGGTCAGCACTTTCGGCGCAGTCGACAGCCAGATGATGACGATGAACAGGACGAGTGCCGCCATCCAGGTCCAGGTCGGATTGCCTTTGCGGGCATGGATCGAGTTGAAATAGTGCCGGATCAGCACGCCGATGATGAACACCAGCGAGGCGATGACCCAGTTGAACTCAGTGCCGAACGCCAGGGGATAATGGTTCGACAGCATCAGAAACAGCACCGGCAGCGTCAAATAGTTGTTGTGCAGCGAGCGCTGCTTGGCGATCTTGCCGTATTTCGGATCGGGCTTGCGGCCAGCGATGAGGTCGGCGACAACGATCTTCTGGTTGGGGATGATAACCATGAAGACGTTGGCCGACATGATCGTGGCGGTGATGGCGCCCAGATGCAGGAAGGCGGCGCGGCCGGTGAAGAGATGCGTCAGCCCCCAGGCGATGAACACCAGCACACAGTAGAGCACCAGCATCAGGCCGGTGTCGCTTTTGCCGAGCGGCGAGCGGCACAGCAGATCATAGACCACCCAGCCGACGCCGATCGTTGCCAACGACAGCAGGATGCCGACCGGGACGGACATTGGGAGCACGTTGGGATCGATCAGGAACAGATCGGCCCCGGCATAATAGACGACGCACAGCATGGCGAAGCCGGACAGCCAGGTGGCGTAGGATTCCCATTTGAACCAGGTCAGATGCTCGGGCATTTCGGCCGGCGCCACCAGATATTTCTGGATGTGGTAAAAGCCGCCGCCATGCACCTGCCATTCCTCGCCGAAGGCGCCGACGGGCATGCCGGGACGCTGGCGCAGGCCGAGGTCGAGCGCGACGAAGTAGAAGGACGAGCCGATCCAGGCGATGCCGGTGATGACGTGCAGCCAGCGCACGGCAAAACTTAGCCAGTCCCAGAAAATCGCGAAATCCATCATTGAAATCGTCCCTGCCGATTGGGCGACTTTACGGGTTGGAGCGCAAACGGAAAGAGGCGAGGCGCACGATGACTTTCAAAAAAAAATGGAAAATACTAGGGTAGTCACACGCAGCAGGATGGGAGCCGCCCGAAGGCGGCCTCAGGAAAGCCACGAAACCGCATGGCCTATCTGGACAACATTGCCGTCTTCGTTCGCGTGGTCGAACTCGGCAATCTGTCGGCGGCCGGTCGCGACATGCGGATTTCGCCGGCGGTCGCCTCCAACCGCATCAAGGAGTTGGAGAAGCACCTGGGCGTGCGTCTGTTCAACCGCACGACGCGGCAATTGATGCCGACCGAGCATGGCACGGTTTTTTACGGGGGCGCCAAGCAGGTCTTGGAGGCGATCACCGAGGCGGAAGCCGCGGTCTCGGCGCTTTCCGGCCAGCCGCGCGGCACCATCCGCGTTACGGCACCCTTGGGCCTCGGCCGCCGGCTGGTCGCCTCGGGCATTCCCGATTTTCACGACAAATACCCAGACATCGAGGTGAGGCTGAGGCTTTCGGACCACAATGTCGACATCATGAAGGAAGGCATCGATGTCGCCTTCCGGCTCGGCATCATCGAAGATTCCAGCCTCAGGATGCGCGGCATCATGGAATGCGAGCGCGTGCTGGTGGCGGCGCCGAAATATCTCGAGGCCCGCGGCGAACCGTTGGAGCCGCAGGAGCTGATCGGCAAGAAGCACGACTGCCTGATGCTGCGTTATTCCGGCGCGCGCGAATATGTGTGGACGCTGCAGACCCCCACAGGCCCGCAGAAATTCGAGGTGCACGGGCCCTACGACACCGACGATGGCGACGTGCTGACCGGCTGGGCGCTTTCGGGGCGCGGCATCATCAACAAGCCGCGCTTCGAGGTCGAGCCATTCATCCGCGACCGGCGGCTGAAGGTGATCCTGAGCAGCACGCCACCGACACCGGTGCAGTTCGCCGCCGTCTATCCGCACAAGAAGCTGCAGGATCCAAAAGTACGGCTGCTGCTCGACTTCATGGCCGAGCGCTGCCAGCGACTGATCAACGATCTGCTAGCTGGGAAATAATGCTGGCCGGCACGTGACCGGCGCTTGGCCCAGCGCCAGCGGTTGCCATCCCTGGATGTGGCGAACATAGTTCGGGTGGTATTTCGTCTCGCAGGGACCATCGATGGACAACGGCGCCACAATGCATCTTGCCGTTTCGCTGTTTCCGGGAACCATCGATCCATCACCGGGGCGGGAATTCAGCCGCCTGGCCGGTTTAGTGCAAAAGGCCGAAGCAGCGGGCCTGGACATGGTGCTGCTTGCCGATTCAGCGCCGGCTTCCGGCGGCGGTGCCGCGAACAGTCCGATGCCCTTCGAAGCGACCACTTTGCTGGCCGCATTGGCAACAGTCACAAGCAGGATCGGCCTGGTTGCCGCTGCCTCGACAATTGCCCACCAACCTTACAATCTGGCGCGCCGTTTCGCTTCGCTCGACATCATCAGCCATGGCCGCAGTGGCTGGAACGCGACCATGGCGCAGGCGCCACGGGAAGCAGCCAATTACAGCCGGCCCGAAGGATTTTCGCCTGACGATTTCCGCCGTCGCAGTGAGGAATATATCGGCATCGTGCAAGGTCTGTGGCAGGGCTGGGATGCGGACGCGCTGCTGTTCGACCAGAGCGGCGGCCGCTTCCACGACCCCGAAAAAATGCATCTGCTCGAGCACAGAGGCGCGTTCTTTTCCGTGCGCGGACCGCTGAACGTCGCGCGGTCGCAGCAGGATACACCGGTGCTCGTCTTGTCGGGACTGTCGGTATCAGACCTGGATATTGCCGCCCGCACCGCCGATGTCATCCTGCTGGATAACGGACCGGTGGAGGGCGCGACAGCACGCTATGACGATATCAGGCGCCGTGTCACGGCGTGCGGACGCGATCCGGATGCCGTGAAGCTGCTGACGAACGTCGCGCTTATCGCCGATAGCAAGCCGGCTGCCGTCGCCGACAGCATGGAAAAAGGCTTCCGGGCGAAAAGCTGCGACGGGTTCACCATCCAGATGCCGGCACAGCTTTCAGCGCTAGGCGATTTCGTCGGCTTGATTCTGCCGGAACTGCGGCGGCGTGGCTTGGTTCGAGAAAGCAATCGCGGAAAAACGCTGCGCTCGCATCTCGGGCTTGCCGGCGGAGGTGACCAATGACCGCTCGCCAGATGAAGCTCGGCGCCTTTCTGTGGGCGACAGGCCACCACATCGCCGCCTGGCGCCATCCCAAGGCGCACATCACCGCCGGCACTGACATCGACCATTACATCGCGCTGGCGCGCACGGCGGAGGCGGCGAAGTTCGACATGATCTTCTGCGAGGACGCCGCCGGCCTGCGCGAGGCCAATATCGGCATCGCCAGCCAGACGTCGCGCTCGATCGGCTTCGAGCCGATCAGTCTGCTTTCGGCGCTTGCCGTCCAGACCAGCCGCATCGGCCTCGTCTCGACAGCCTCGACGAGCTACAACGAGCCCTATGGGCTCGCACGAACCTTCCTGTCGCTCGATCATCTGAGTGGCGGCAGGGCCGGCTGGAACCTGGTCACCTCGGCCAGCCCCATCGAGGCCGCCAATTTCGGCTCGACCGGCCTCAAGCCCCATGCCGATCGCTATGAGCGCGCGCGTGAATTCGCCGAAGTCGTCACCGGGCTCTGGAACGGCAAGCTCGGCGCCTCCGGTCACGACGGCCAGAGCTTTTCGGTTCGCGACCCGCTCGATCTGCCACGCTCGCCGCAGGGCGCCCCGGTCATGGTTCAGGCCGGCGCCTCGGATGTCGGCCGCGACCTTGCCGCCCGCACCGCCGATGTGGTGTTCACCGCGGCGCAGACCTTCGAGGAAGCGAAGGCCTTTTACGACGATCTCAAGGGACGTCTGGCGGCCTATGGGCGCGAGCCTGACGACATCAAGATCATGCCCGGCGTCGCGCCGGTGGTGGCGGAGACCGAAGCGGAGGCCCTTGAAAAATATGAGGAATTGCAGGCGCTGATCCCCGACGATGTCGGCGTTGCGCTGCTGTCCAGCTATCTCAGCATCTCCGATCTGTGGCGCTACCCGATCGACGGGCCGCTGCCGGATCTGCCGGAGAGCGAGGGGATGAAAAGCCGGCAGGCGCTGGTCATCGAGCAATCGCGCCGCGACGGCCTCTCCATCCGCCAGCTTGCCCGGCATTTCGCCGGCGCGCGTGGCCATTGGCGCATCGTCGGCACTGCGGCCCAAGTCGCCGACGAACTGCAGGCTCGGTTCGAGGGTGGTGCGGCCGACGGTTTTAACGTCATGCCCTCATATTTCCCAGGCGAACTGGATGCCTTTGCCACGCTCGTCGTGCCGGAACTGCAGCGACGCGGCCTGTTTCGCAAGGAGTACGACGGCCGCACACTGCGCGACCATCTGGGGCTGAAGCGGCCGGTTTAGCTGCGGCGCAGCTTAGCCCGCCATCACCCTGCCATGCGGAATTTGCTGGTCGGCACTTAAGGCTGCGCTGTGACTGACCAGCGCCGTCATGATCTCAGCTGCCGCCAGCGCCGCGATGACCTGTGGGCGCTTGTCTTTGACCGTATCGCCGCCGATCGGCGAGACGAGGCGGGCAAACTCGGCCTCGCTGCCTGCCGCCGATTTCAGGAACCAGTTCCTGAACGTCGCTTTCTTGGTCTTCGAGCCGATCATGCCGACATAGGCGGCATCGCCGCGCTTCAGCGCCTCGGCGACGATCAGGAAATCCAGCGCATGATCGTGGGTCAGGATGGCGAAGGCGGTGCCGGCGGGAGCGTTTCGCACCTCGGCCTCGGGCATCGGCGTCAGCCGGGTCTCGACGGTCTCCGGCATGCCTTCCAGTGCTTCGGCCCGCGTCTCGATGACGATGCCGTGCACGGGAAGAAGTGCGATCGTCGACGCCAGCGCCTGGCCGACATGGCCGCCGCCGAAGATGTAGACACGCGGCAGGTGCGCCTCCTCGGCTTCCGCAGCCGCAACCAGATCGGCGGCAAGGGCTGCATCGACGAGCCGGATCAGCACTTCGACGCGCCCGCCGCAGCATTGGCCGATTTCCGGGCCTAGCGGCACATCGAGGGTCGCGCGGCTTTCCCTGCCCCTTGAGGGGAGGGTGGCGGCGAAGCCGCCGGGTAAGATCGGATCGGCGCGGGTTCTCTCCCCCCTTGAGGGGGAGAAAAGCATCTGCCGGGCTTTGTCGATCGCCATGTATTCGAGTTGACCGCCGCCGATGGTGCCAAAGATCGCCGCCTGCGAGACGAGCATGAAGGCGCCCTTCTCGCGTGGCGTCGAGCCTTTTGTTCCGGTCACTTCGACCAGGGCAACCTGGCCGGCGCTGGTGAGAAAGGCTTTCAGGCTTTGCACTTTCGAGTTCATGGTTCACATTCCCGAATGGGAAATATAGGTTTTTCGGCCCAGATTGCACATTCTGCCAGATTCAGGCGCCGGCCTTCGTCTCTTTCTTCAGCCTCTCGATCGCCATCAGCACCCGCTCCGGCGTTGCAGGAGCATCGAGGCGCGGACAGATCTTGTGGTCGGCGCCGCTGGCCACTGCATCCGACAGGGCGTGCAGCACCGACATGCCGAGCGGGAACGGCGGCTCGCCGACTGCCTTGGAGCGGTGGATGGTCGGCTCGCTCGCTTCCGGCCAGTCGGCCAAGGTGACGTTGAATATCTTCGGCCGGTCGGAGGCGAGCGGGATCTTGTAGGTCGATGGCGCGTGCGTGCGCAGCCGGCCCTTGGCGTCCCACCACAGTTCTTCCGTCGTCAGCCAGCCCATGCCTTGGATGAAGCCGCCCTCGATCTGGCCGATGTCGATGGCGCTATTCAGAGATCGGCCGCAGTCATGCAGAATATCGGTGCGCTCGACCATGTATTCGCCGGTCAGCGTGTCGACCGAGACCTCCGAGCACGACGCGCCATAGGCGAAATAATAGAAGGGGCGGCCCTCGCCCTTGTCGCGGTTCCAGTGGATTTTCGGCGTCTTGTAGAAACCCGCCGCCGACAGCTGGATGCGAGCCATATAGGCCTGCTTGATGAGGTCGGCGAAGGCGATTTCCTGGTTGCCGATGCGCACCCGGTTGGGCAGGAACAGCACCTGATCGCGCGGCACCTGATATTTTTCAGCGGCGAAATCGATCAGCCGGTCCTTGATCTGGCGAGCGCCATTTTGCGCCGCCATGCCGTTGAGATCGGAGCCGGACGACGCTGCCGTGGCCGAAGTGTTCGGCACCTTGCCGGTCGTGGTCGCGGTGATCTTGACCTGGTCGAGGTCGATCTGGAACTCTTCCGCCACCACTTGCGCAACCTTGACGTAGAGGCCCTGCCCCATCTCGGTGCCGCCATGGTTCAGATGCACCGAACCGTCGGTATAGACATGCACCAGCGCGCCGGCCTGGTTATAATGCGTGGCGGTGAACGAGATGCCGAACTTGACCGGCGTCAGCGCCAGGCCGCGCTTGATGAAACGGCTGTTGGCGTTGAAGGCCGATATCTCACGCCGGCGCCGCGCATAGCTGGCGCTTTGCTCGAGCTCGGCGACGATGCGCTGGATGATGTTATCCTCGACCGTCTGGTGGTAGGGCGTGATGTTGCGGTCTGACGTACCATAAAAATTCTTCTTGCGGATTTCGAGTGGATCCTTGCCGACGGCGAAGGCCACCTCGTCGATGACGCGCTCGGCGCCGACCATGCCTTGCGGGCCGCCGAAACCACGAAAGGCGGTGTTCGACACGGTGTTGGTGTAGAGCGGCGCCGATTGCGCATGCACCGCCGGCCAGAAATAGGTGTTGTCGCAGTGGAACAGTGCGCGATCGGTCACCGGGCCGGAAAGGTCCGACGAAAAACCGCAGCGCGCCGCGAACATGAAATCGACGCCGAGGATGTTGCCCTCGTCATCGAAGCCGACTTCGTAGTCGACGAGGAAATCGTGACGCTTGCCGGTGGCGATCATGTCGTCGTCGCGGTCGGGCCGGATCTTCACGGCGCGATGGTGTTTCTTCGCGGCGATCGCCGCCAATGCGGCAAACTGGTTGCCTTGCGTCTCCTTGCCGCCGAAGCCGCCGCCCATCCGGCGGATCTCCACCGTGATGGCATTGCTCGGCACGCCGAGTGCATGGCTCACCATGTGCTGGACTTCGCTCGGATGCTGGGTCGAGGAATAGATGGTGACGTCCTGATCCTCGCCCGGAATGGCCATGGCGATATGGCCTTCGAGATAGAAGTGTTCCTGGCCGCCGATGCGCATTTTTCCCTTTAGCCGGCGCGGCGCCTGACGGATCGCTGTAGCGGCATCGCCGCGCTTCAGCGTCAGTGGCGGCGTGACGACCTTGTCCTTCTTCGGATCGAGCGCGCCAATGTCGGTGACGAAGGGCAATTCCTTGTATTCGACCTTGGCCAATCTGGTGGCGCGACGCGCCTGCTCGCGCGTCTGCGCAATGACGCAAAAGATTGGCTGGCCATAGAATTGCACCTTGCCGTCGGCCAGCACCGGCTCGTCGTGGCGGCCTGTCGGCGAAATGTCGTTCTCGCCCGGCACATCCTTGGCCGTCAGCACGTCGACAACACCGGGCGCTGTACGCACCGCCGAGAGATCCATGCTGGTAATCGTGGCATGCGTGGCGGCAGAAAGCCCGAGGCAGCCATGCAGCGTGCCGGCCGGTTCCGGCATGTCGTCGATATAGACGGCCGTGCCGCTGACATGCTTGTGGGCGGAGTCATGGCGTTGATCGGTGGCAACGCCGCCGGCGATCTTTTCAGCCTTCAGATTGGGGGGAGCGTGCTTGTTCATCATGCCGCCTCGTGCCTCGAAACCTGGATCGGCTCCCTGGTACCGCTGGTCTCGGCGAAGAAGCGCAGCAAGAGATTGCGCGCCGCGAGCGCACGATACTCGGCCGAGGCCCGCATGTCGGTGAGCGGGGTGAAATCCCTGGCATATTCGACCATCGCCGCGTCAACCGTGGTCTCCGTCCATGGCTTGCCGAGCAGCGCTTTTTCGACAGAAGACGCCCGCTTCGGCGTCGCCGCCATGCCGCCATAGGCAATGCGCACCTCCGCGACCGTGCCATCGCTGGCCAGCGTCAGGAAGAAGGCGCCGAGGGCCGCGGTGATGTCCTCATCGCGGCGCTTGGTGATTTTGTGGACGGCGAATTTCGTGCCCTTGACCGGAACCGGAACGTGCACGGCCTCGACGAATTCGCCCGGCTGCCGGTCCTGTTTGCCATAGGCAATGAAGAAGGTTTCCAGTGGAATCGAGCGCCGCTTCTTGCCCTTGCGCAGGGTGAGACTTGCGCCAAGAGCGATCAAGGGCGGCGGCGTGTCGCCGATCGGCGAGCCGTTGGCGATATTGCCGCCGATGGTCCCCATGTTGCGCACCTGTTCGCCGCCGATGCGATCGAACAACGGCCCCAGCGCCGGGATACGCTTCGCCAATATCGCGAAGGCATCAGTGTAGGTGACGCCCGCGCCGATCGAAATGATGCCGTTGTCTTCCGAGATGGTGCAAAGTCCGTCGAGATTGCCGATGAAAATGGCCGGCGAAATATCGCGCATGTGCTTGGTCACCCAGAGGCCGACATCGGTCGAGCCGGCAACGATGGTGGCGCCGGGTTCCTTGTCCAGCACGGCGGCGAAATCATCGACATCGGCCGGCACGACCAGCCGCGTCTTGGCCGAACCGATCTCAATCCGGGCGCCGTCATGCATGGCCTCGAGCCTCGCGGTGATCGCCTTGCGCTCCGTGGCCAGCGGATCCTTTACCGCCTTGCCGTAGCTGGAGATGGCATGCGCAGCGCGCATGATCGCCTCGTAGCCGGTGCAGCGGCAGAGATTGCCTTGCAAGGCCTTTTCGATATCCGCGTTCGACGGATTCGACGACTTCATCCACAGGCCATAGAGCGACATGACGAAGCCCGGTGTGCAGAAGCCGCATTGCGAGCCGTGGAAATCGACCATCGCCTGCTGCACCGGATGCAGTTGGCCTGATACGCCGCGCAGATGCTCGACGGTCACGACATGGGTGGCGTCCAACGAGCCGAGGAAACGGATGCAGGCATTGACGCTTTCATAGACCAGCCCGCCGGCCGAGAGCTTGCCGACCAACACGGTGCAGGCGCCGCAATCGCCCTCGGCGCAGCCTTCCTTGGTGCCGCGCAGCGACCGGTCGAGCCGCAGCCAGTCGAGCAGGGTCGCGTCGGGTGCCACCGACGAAAGCGCGACGTCCCTGCCGTTGAGGATGAAGCGGATTTCATTGCGGATGCTAATTTTGGCCATGCCTCAGCTCCCCCTGTAGGTCGAATAGCCATAGGGCGAGACGAGCAGCGGCACATGGTAGTGCAGCGGTTCGGCCATGCCGAAGCGGATCGGTATCACATCGAGAAAGGCGGGGTTCGGCAGGCTCGACCCCTGCTGGCGCAAATAGTCGCCTGCGGCGAAGACCAGTTCGTATTCTCCGGGGCGGAACTCCGCGCCGGCGAGCAGCGGCTTGTCACAACGGCCGTCGGCATTGGTGACAACGGTCTTCAAATGTGTCCGCGCCTTGCCCTCGAGGTGATAAAGCGCGATCGACAATCCCGCCGCCGGCTTGCCTGTCGCCGTGTCGAGGACATGGGTCGTCAGACGCCCGCCATCGGCATTCGACGTTTCTGCCATTGGCCGCCTCCCATTTCCGGTACGAGCGAATTGGCCCGGTACGATCAAGTATCAACAGTGAATTGTGCGCCAATTAAAGGCGATGCATAAGTCCCGGTCGAGCGGAGTGCGACAAAAACACTTTCAAAAATTTTCGGGGGAATGCGAGAAGCACCCTTTCGATATTCTGATCATACTTCGGGCCATGCCCGGCGGGAGGGACGATGCGTTACAGCAGAGACATGCGCGGCTACGGAGTCAATCCGCCGGACCCGAAATGGCCTGGCGGCGCGCATGTCGCCGTGCAGTTCGTCGTCAACTACGAGGAAGGCGGCGAGAACTGCGTGCTGCATGGCGACAAGGCGTCCGAAGCCTTCCTGTCGGAAATCGTCGGCGCGGCACCCTGGGTGGGCCAGCGCCACTGGAACATGGAATCCATCTACGAATACGGTGCCCGCGCCGGTTTCTGGCGGTTGCTGCGGCTGTTCAGCGAGGCCGAGGTGCCGATCACCTGCTATGGCGTCGCCACCGCGCTCGCCCGTTCGCCGGATCAAGTCACGGCCATGCAGGAAGCCGGCTGGGAGATCGCCTCGCACGGGTTGAGATGGATCGACTACCGCGACCACAGCGCCGAGGATGAGCGCCGCGACCTCGAGGCGGCGATCAAGCTGCACTACGAAGTGACCGGCGCGCGCCCGACCGGCTGGTATACGGGTCGCACATCGATCAACACAGTGCGGATTGTGGCGGAAGAAGGCGGTTTCGACTATGTGTCGGACACCTATGACGACGAGCTGCCCTACTGGTTCGAGCATGATGGCGGCGCGCAGCTCATCATTCCCTATACGCTCGACGCCAACGACATGCGGTTCGCAACGCCGCAGGGCTTCAACTCCGGCGACCAGTTCTTTGCCTATTTGAAGGACAGCTTCGACACGCTCTATGCCGAGGGCAAGGCAGGCCGGCCACGCATGATGAACATCGGCCTGCACTGCCGCCTCGTCGGGCGGCCGGGCCGGGTGGCGGCGCTGAAGCGCTTCGTCGACTATGTGAAGTCGCACGACAGGGTCTGGCTGGCGCGGCGCATCGACATCGCCCGCCACTGGCAAGAGGTCAATCCTTATCAACCGGCGGCACTCCGCCCCTCGAAGATGGAATTCGAGACCTTCGTCCACACTTTCGGCGGCGTGTTCGAGCATTCGCCCTGGATCGCCGAACGCGCCTACGAACTGGAACTGGGCCCGGCGCATGACACTTCAGGCGGCCTGCACAATGCGCTTTGCCGTGTCTTCCGGTCCGCCAGCGAAACCGAGCGGCTTTCCGTGCTCAACGCTCATCCCGACCTTGCCGGCAAACTTGCCAAGGCCAAACGGCTGACGGCGGAATCGACCAGGGAACAGGCTTCGGCCGGCCTCGACGCGCTGACCGACAAGGAGCGCGAACTGTTTTCCAAGCTCAACGCCGCCTACGTCACCACTTTCGGTTTCCCCTTCATCATCGCGGTGAAGGGCAAGACGAGGCAAGAGATTCTGGCGGAATTCGAGGCGCGCATCGGCAACAGCCGCGGCGTCGAATTCGAAACCGCCTGCAAACAGGTCGAGCGCATCGCGCTGCTCCGCCTCAAAGACATGCTTCCGCAATAGGTTTGAACCCATGGATACGATCAGGATGCCCGAGCGAACCTATTACGCACCACATGGCGGCCACCCCGGCCAGAGCGAGCTTCTGACCGGCCGCGCCGTCTTCACCGAGGCCTATGCCGTCATTCCCCGGGGTGTGATGCAGGACATCGTGACCAGTGCGTTGCCGTTCTGGGACAAGACCCGCGCCTGGATCTTGTCGCGACCGCTATCCGGTTTTGCCGAGACGTTCTCGCAATACATTGTCGAGGTCGCGCCGAGCGGCGGCAGCGAGCGGCCGGAACCCGATGCCGGCGCCGAGGGCGCCCTGTTCGTGGTCGAGGGCGAGTTGACGGTTCTGCTTGCCGGCAAGAAGCATGTCTTGCGGCCCGGCGGCTTTGCCTTCCTGCCGCCGGCCAGCGGCTGGACGGTTCGCAACGAAAGCAAGGCCGACGTGCGCTTCCACTGGATTCGCAAGGCTTACGAGGTGGTTGACGGTCTCGATGTGCCGGAAGCCTTCTTCACCAACGAGCAGGAGATCGCGCCAACCCCTATGCCCGGCACCGAAGGCCGCTGGGCGACGACGCGGTTCGTCGATCCGGCCGATTTGCGCCACGACATGCACATGACCATTGTCACGCTGGAACCCGGCGCGGTCATTCCCTTCGCCGAGACCCATGTCATGGAGCATGGGCTCTATGTGCTGGAGGGCAAAGCGGTCTATCGCCTCAACCAGGACTGGGTCGAGGTCGAGGCCGGCGACTATATGTGGCTGCGCGCCTTCTGTCCGCAGGCCTGCTACGCGGGCGGCCCGGGAAAATTCCGCTATCTGCTCTACAAGGACGTGAACCGGCACGCCAAGCTCGGCGGCGCCGGTGTCCCCGGGCGGACGCCGTGACGCGGATCATTGCGCGGCCACTGACCCGCGAGAGCTTTGCTCCGTTCGGCGACGTCATCGATATGGGCGGCGACAACCACTACCCGATCAATGGCGGCCGCGCGGAACGCTATCACGATCTGGCGACCGCCGAGGCGATCGGACCGAATGCCCGCGTGCTGATCTCGATGGTGCGCGGCACGCCTTACGAACTGCCGCTGAAGCTGAGCATGGTCGAGCGCCACCCCTTCGGCAGCCAGGCCTTCATCCCGCTGTCGCCGCGCCCATTCCTGGTCGTCGTCTGCCATGATGGCGATGAGGGGCCGGGCGAGCCGCATGCCTTCACCACCGCACCCGGACAAGGTATCAACTATTCCCGCAATCTCTGGCATGGCGTGCTGACGCCGCTCGGCGAGCCTCAGGACTTCCTGATCGTCGACCGGGGCGGCGACGGCTCCAATCTCGAAGAATTCCATTTCTCGCATGCTTACGAGATCCATCTCCCTTAATTTTTTGTGCATGTCGTTACCCCAAAACCGGGGCACTTTTGGGCGACATGCAGCAGGAGAGCCTGAAATGACCGACATTTCTTTGATCGACCGCCTGCTCGACGTGATCGAACACGACATCGTGCCGAAGACGGCCGACGGTGTTGTCCATGGCAACAAGCTGTTCGGCGCGGCGATCCTGCGCAAGGACGACCGTTCGCTGGTGCTGGCCGAGACCAACAACGAGAGGGAAAACCCGCTCTGGCATGGCGAGGTGCACTGCCTGAAACGTTTCTACGAAATGCCGAAGGCGGAGCGCGTCGATACAAGAGACGCCATTTTCCTCGCCACGCATGAGCCCTGCTCGCTCTGCCTGTCGGCGATCACCTGGACTGGCTTCGACAATTTCTACTATCTGTTCAGCCACGAGGATTCGCGCGACAGTTTTGCCATCCCGCACGATCTGAAGATCCTGAAAGAGGTCTTCACCCTCGACCCCGGCGGCTACAATGCCGAGAATGCCTACTGGAAGAGCTTTTCTATCCGCAGGCTGGTGCGAGCGTTGCCCGAGGTAGAGCGGCAACGGCTGGAAATACGCATCGGCGCGATTTCGGCGCGCTACGATGATCTGTCCGGCGTCTATCAGGCGAACAAGGACGATAACGACATCCCGCTGAATTAGGGCTCTCGGCCTACCGGGGGGCACCCTTGAATTGCCACCTTTATGGTGGCATATTGCGTCATGGAGAAACGAAGGCCCACCTACGATCTTGATGCCATCAAGACGACGTTCGGGTCTGTCGATACGCTGGCGATCACGACGTCCGCTCTGCGGGATGCCACAGGCCTTGGCTTCGACCGTGCCGGCGTCGTCGAGGTAATCGGCGGCATGACGAGGAAAATGTTCGTGAAATCCATGACGACCTTTGCGGATCACCGGGTCTGGCAGGATGCCTATCACGTGCCCGTGCGCGACCTGATCCTCTACGTGAAATTCCAAGCGGATGTCGTGACCGAGTTCACGGTCATGTCGTTCAAGGAGAAATGACCATGGCGACAAGAGAAGAAAATCGGACCATGATTTCCCCCGAAACCGGGGAAACGCTCACGCGTGACGTGCGTCCATTCACAGTGGCGTACAAGGGCGAGAGCATAATTGTCGACCTTCCGGGTTACTATCCAGCATCCGGTGACGAGGGTGTGCATATCGGAGGCGACATGGCTGCCGTCGATGCCGCACTACGCGCCCTCAAGGAGAGGATCGATGGCGTGCCGGCCCCGGCAACCATCCGCCGCATGCGCACAAAGCTCAATCTGTCGCAGCGCGAGGCAGGATCCCTGTTCAAGGTCGGCGAGAATGCTTTCGACAAGTATGAAAGGGGCCTGATCGAGCCGAGTGGCCCGACCATTCAATTGATGACGCTGCTGGAAAAACATCCCGAACTGCTGGATGAATTGCGGTAGCGGCACAGGTCGCATTTTTCGCTGCTCCAGTCGCGAATGGTGATTGAAAGTCGTCGCGCCGCGGGGCGTTATGCGGGCCATGAAAACAGTCACCGAATTTCCCCGCAAGGTCGTCGAGTTCCCGGATATGGGCATCGTCATGCCGGATGGCTGCCGGCTGTCGGCGCGGGTCTGGATGCCGGAGGATGCCGGCGACGATCCAGTGCCGGCGATCCTGGAGCATCTGCCCTACCGCAAGCGCGACGGCACCATCTTTCGCGATCAGCTGACGCATCCCTATTTCGCCGGCCACGGCTACGCCTCGATCCGGGTCGATATGCGCGGCAATGGCGATTCCGAAGGGCTGATGGACGACGAATATTCCGAGCAGGAATTGCAGGACGCCTGCGACATCATCGCCTGGGCGGCAAGCCAGCCCTGGTGCAACGGCAATGTCGGCATGATGGGCATTTCCTGGGGCGGCTTCAACTGCCTGCAGGTGGCGGCCAAGCAGCCGCCGGCGCTCAAAGCGGTGATCAGCTTGTGCTCGACCGTCGACCGCTACGCCGACGACATTCACTACAAGGGCGGCTGCCTGCTGATCGAGAACTTCGGCTGGGCCTCGACCATGCTGTCCTACTCATCGCGGCCGCCGGACCCGCTGCTGGCCGGCGACAACAGATGGCGCGATCTGTGGCTGACCCGGCTGGAGAACCAATCCTTCCTGGCGCCGCTGTGGCTGAAGCACCAGCACCGTGATGCCTACTGGAAGCGCGGCTCGATCTGTGAGGATTTTTCCGCCGTCAAAGCCGCGGTTCTGTCGATCGGCGGCTGGCATGACGGCTACCGCAACACCGTCTCGCATCTGGCCAGCAACATCGAAGCCCCGGTCAAGGGCATTATCGGGCCATGGATCCATAAATACCCGCATTACGCAGGACCAAAACCCGCCATCGGCTTCCTGCAAGAGGCCTTGCGCTGGTGGGACCGCTGGCTCAAGAGTGTCGAAACCGGTGTCGAGTCCGACCCGGCCTACCGCGCCTATGTCATGGACAGCGTGCGTCCGGCGCGCTGGCACCCCGAGCGTCCCGGCCGCTGGATTGCCGAGCAGCAATGGCCCTCGCCAACCATCAAGACGCAGGCGGTCGATCTGATCCCCGCAACGGAAAAACCCGCCATCGTTGCCTCGCCGCAAAGCTGCGGCTTGGCTGGCGGCGAGTATTTTCCCTTCACCTTCGGCCCCGAACTGCCAGGCGATCAGCGCCCCGACGATGCGCT
The DNA here is from genome assembly GCF_040321855.1 of Mesorhizobium sp. M0227. Classification (NCBI taxonomy): domain Bacteria; kingdom Pseudomonadati; phylum Pseudomonadota; class Alphaproteobacteria; order Hyphomicrobiales; family Phyllobacteriaceae; genus Mesorhizobium; species Mesorhizobium sp. M0227. The sequence continues at coordinate 223,852 of NZ_JAMYSJ010000007.1, forward strand.
GTCGGTGTGTTTCGACCAGACGGAACTCAGTCAGGCCATCGACATCGTCGGCACCGCGGAAGTCGAATTGCGGCTGTCCTCCGACCGTCCGCAGGCCAACATCGCGATCCGACTCTGTGACGTGCATCCCGATGGCGCGTCGGAGCTGATTTCCTACGGCGTGCTCAACCTGACGCATCGCAACTCGCACGAGTTCCCGGAAGCCCTGGTGCCGGGCGAAACCATCTCAGTACGCGTCGTGCTCGATCAATGCGGCTATCGCGTTCCGCCCGGCCACCACCTGCGTGTTGCCGTTTCGAACGCCTATTGGCCTGCCATCTGGCCGTCGCCGGAGCCGGTCCGGCTGACCTTATCGGCGGCGACGCTCCGCTTGCCGCTGCGGCCGTTGGCGACAGACGATGAAGCGGCGTTCGCCGAGCCGGAAGGTGCCACTCCCTGGGCAACGGAGACGATCCGCGCCAGCAATTCCGAGCGCCATATCGATCGTGACGAAAAGACGGGAATCGTGACGCTTTCCATCGTTGATGATTTCGGCGAGGTGCGCGATCTCGCTCATGGCCTCGCCAATGGCAGCATCGCCCGCGAGACCTGGACGATCCATCCCGACGACCCGCTGTCGGCCTCGGGGAAGACGCACTGGACGCAGACCCTGTCGCGAAACGGATGGTCGGTACGCACCGAAACGACAGCCGAAATGCGATCGGACGCGCAAAACTTCATCGTCAGCGCCAGAATCGAGGCCTATGAGGACGAAACGCTCGTCTTCGAGCGTAATTTCGAGGAGAAGGTGCCGCGCGCGCTTCTTTGAGCACCGAGTTCATTGGTCCAATTGCGACGTACGATTTACGCCACGGCATGTCGCATTCGGTCTTGCTTACCGCTTTCCCTTGCGGTCATTATTCTCCTCACAAGAAACAAGTAAAACGACCGCAGAGTCGAACCAACAGAGTGAGGAACTCAAAATGTCGAACGAACTGGAATTTCTTAGCCGGCGTGTCGCGTCGGGCAAACTGAGCCGTCGTGATTTTCTCGGCCGGGCGGCGGCGCTCGGTATCTCCGCGCCCTTCGCCAACTCGCTGCTTTCAAGCGCGGCACGCGCGGCAGGTCCGGTCAAAGGCGGCACTCTGAAGGCCGGACTTGTCGGCGGCGAGTCCACCAACAGCCTTGATCCGGCACTGTTCATGACTCAGGTGCCGTTCGCCTTCGGCAAGATGTGGGGCGAATTGATCGTCGAGCTTTCGCCGGAAGGCAAGCTCGAGAACCGCATCGCCGAGGAGATCGGCTCGTCGGACGACGCCAAGGTATGGACGCTGAAGATCCGCGACGGCGTCGAATTCCACAACGGCAAGACGGTGACCGCCGAGGACGTGGCCGCCACACTTGAGCGCCATTCCGACGAGAAGTCGAAATCCGGCGCGCTCGGCTACATGAAGGGCATCGAGACCATCAAGGCCAGCGGCAAGGAAGTCGTGCTGACCCTGAAGGAAGCCAATGCCGATCTGCCCTATTTGCTCAGCGACTATCACCTGATCGTCCAACCGAATGGCGGCAAGGATAAGGCCGACGCAGGCATCTCGGCCGGTCCTTACAAGGTCACGACCAATGAGCCCGGCGTGCGCCATGGCGGCGAGCGTTTCGCCAATTATTGGCAGGGCGACAAGATGGGCCATGCCGACCAGATCGAGATCATCGTCATCAACGATGCGACGGCGCGCACCGCCGCCCTGCAAGGCGGCCAGGTCAACATGATCAACCGCGTCGAGCCGAAGATCGTCGACCTGATCAAGCGCCTGCCTGGCGTGACCATCCGCAACCATGCGGGTCCTGGCCACTATGTCTTCATCGCGCATTGCAACACCGCCCCCTTCGACAACAACGATCTGCGCATGGCCCTGAAGCTGGCCATCGACCGCGAAGAAATGCTCGACAAGATCCTGCGTGGCTACGGTTCGATCGGCAACGATTTCCCGATCAACGCTTCCTACCCGCTGTTCACTGATATCGAGCAGCGCAAGTACGATCCCGACAAGGCCAAGTTCCACTTCAAGAAGTCGGGCCATGACGGCGCCGTGCTGCTGCGGACTTCGGACGTCGCTTTCCCGGGCGCCGTCGACGCTTCCCAGCTCTTCCAGCAGAGCGCTGCCAAGGCCGGCATCAAGATCGAGCTCAAGCGTGAGCCCGGTGACGGCTATTGGAACGAGGTCTGGAACAAGCAGCCCTTCTGCGCTTCCTACTGGGGTGGCCGCTCGACCCAGGACCAGATGTACTCCACCGCTTATCTGTCGACCGCCGACTGGAACGACACGCGTTTCAAGCGCCCGGACTTCGACAAAATGGTGCTGGCCGCGCGCGCCGAGCTAGACGAGACCAAGCGCAAGCAGATGTACCATGACATGGCTGTCCTGGTCCGCGACGAAGGTGGCCTGATCTTGCCGATGTTCAACCAGTTCATCGACGCTACCGGCGCCAAGGTCGACGGCTGGGTCGACGATCCACATCAGGAGCTGATGAACGGTTACGCGCTGGCGAAGTGCTGGCTCGAAGCCTGAGCTTGGCCTTGCGGATATGTCCTCACCCATCTTGAAACTGGTGGCCCAGCGCGTTGCGCTGGGCATTCTCCTCTTGTTGGCCGTTTCGGTCCTGATCTTCGCCGGCACCCAGATCTTGCCCGGCGACGTCGCGCAAGCCATTCTCGGACAATCGGCGACACCGGAGTCGCTCGCCAATCTGCGCGAGCAACTCGGGCTCAACCAGCCAGCCTATCTCAGGTATTTTCATTGGCTGGGCGGCGTGCTGACCGGCGATCTCGGCACGGCCATGTCGAGCGGGCAGGATATCGCCACGTCGATCAAGGGACGGCTGTGGAACACGCTGTTCCTCGCCTTCTGGGCAGCGATCGTCGCCGTGCCGCTGGCGATCATCCTCGGCCTGATCGCGGTACGCTATCGCAATGGCTGGGTCGACAAGCTGATCTCCGGGCTGGCGCTGGCCTCGACCTCCTTTCCCGAGTTCTTCATCGGCTACGTGCTGGTCTATTTCTTCGCCGTGAAATGGCAAATCTTCCCCGGCATCTCGACCGTCTATGACGGCATGCCTTTTGGCGAGCGCATGCAGGCGATCGCCCTGCCGGCGGCAGCGCTGACGCTGGTCGTGCTCGCCCACATGATGCGCATGACACGCGCGGCGATCCTCAATGTCATGCAGTCGGCCTATGTCGAGACGGCGGAACTGAAAGGCCTGTCGGCCTTCAACGTCATCCGCAAGCACGCCTTCCCCAATGCCATCGCGCCGATCATCAACGTCGTCATGCTCAACCTCGCCTATCTGATCGTCGGCGTCGTCGTGGTCGAGGTGATCTTCGTCTATCCGGGCATGGGGCAGTATCTCGTCGACCACGTCACCAAACGCGACGTGCCGGTGGTGCAGGCGGTCGGCCTGATCTTCGCCGCCGTCTACATCAGCCTGAACATCATTGCGGACATCGGGGCGATCGTCGCCAATCCGCGTCTCAGACACCCGAAATAGGGGGCGGATATGCTCGATATCAAACGCATCCCCATCCCCGCGCTGATCGGCATTATCCTGACGACGCTGTTCGTGCTGGCGGCGGTCTTCGCCCCCTGGATCGCACCGCACGGCAATGGCGAAATCGTCGGCGATGTCTGGGAACCGATGTCGGCTGCCCATTTGCTGGGCACCGACAATCTCGGCCGCGACCTGCTTTCGCGCATGATCTACGGTGCCCGCATCACTTTGTTCATCGCGGTGCTGGCCACCGCGCTGTCATTCTCGCTCGGCGCCATCCTCGGCTTCTCGGCGGCGGTGTTCGGCGGCTGGTTCGATACGCTGCTGTCGCGCCTCGTCGATCTCTTGATGTCTATCCCGACGCTGATCATGGGTCTCGTCGTGCTGTCCGTGCTGCCTACCAATCTGGTGACGCTGATCCTGGTGATGGGCATTCTGGACTCGACCCGCGTCTATCGCCTGTCGCGCGCGGTCGCCGTCGACATCAACGTCATGGACTATGTCGAGGCGGCGAAACTGCGTGGTGAGGGCAGCGGCTGGATCATCTTCCGCGAGATCCTGCCCAACGCATTGTCGCCGCTGGTTTCCGAACTCGGTCTGCGCTTCATCTACGCGGTGCTGTTCCTGTCGACGCTGTCGTTCCTCGGCCTTGGCGTGCAGCCACCGGACGCCGACTGGGGCGGCATGGTCAAGGAAAACAAGGACGGCATCGTCTTCGGCATCGCGGCCGCACTCATCCCGGCGGCGGCGATCGCCTTGCTGGCGATTTCCGTCAACCTGGTTGCCGACTGGGTGCTCAACCGGACGACAAGCCTCAAGGGAGGACGCGGGTGATGGCCGACACCAAAGCGAAACCTGGCTTGTTGCTCGACATCCGCAATCTGCGCATCGAGGCCACCGTCTTCCCGCCCGGAGAGCCGCCGAAGAACATCGTGCTGGTGCACGATGTCTCGCTGACGCTCGAGAAGGGCAAGGTGCTCGGCCTGATCGGCGAATCCGGGGCCGGCAAGTCGACCATCGGTCTGTCGTCGATGGGCTATGGCCGCGGCGGCGTACGCATCACCGGCGGCGAGGTGATCCTGAACGGCCGCGACATCCTCAAGGGCGGCAAGGATGGCTTCCGCAAATTACGCGGCCGCGAAGTCTGCTATGTCGCGCAGTCGGCGGCAGCGGCCTTCAATCCGGCGCACAGACTGATGGACCAGGTGGTGGAAGCCACGCTGCTGCACGGCACCGCGACACGAGCCGAGGCCGAGAAGCGCGCGGTTGCGCTGTTCAAGAAGCTCAGCCTGCCCAACCCCGAAACCATCGGCGAGCGTTTTCCGCACCAGGTTTCGGGCGGCCAGTTGCAGCGTGTGATGACGGCGATGGCGCTCTGCTCCGAGCCGGACCTGATCGTCTTCGACGAGCCCACAACGGCGCTCGATGTGACGACGCAGATCGACGTGCTGGCGGCGATCAAGGACGCCATCCGCGACACCCATGTCGCTGCGCTCTACATCACGCATGACCTTGCCGTCGTCGCCCAGGTCTCCGACGAGATCATGGTGCTGCGCCATGGAAGGCTGGTCGAATGGGGCGGCACGCGGCAGATCATCAAGGAGCCGCGTCAGGAATACACCAACGCGCTTGTCTCGGTGCATGAGATCGAACACCAGGAGCAGAAGCCCGGCACGTCGCCGTTCCTGTCGGTGAAGAACATCACCGCCGCCTATGGCGGCAGCCATATCAAGGTGCTGAAAAACGTCTCCGTCGACATCTATCCGGGACAGACGCTTGCCGTGGTCGGCGAGTCCGGCTCTGGCAAGTCGACGCTGGCGCGCGCCATCACCGGTCTGCTGCCGCCCGAACAGGGCACCGTCACCTTCGACGGGCGCCCGCTGGCGAACCGGCTGGCCGACCGGCCGAAGGAGGATTTGCGCCAGCTGCAGATGATCTATCAGATGGCCGACGTGGCGATGAATCCCCGCCAGACCGTCGCCACCATCATCGGCCGGCCGCTGGAGTTCTATTTCGGCATGCGCGGCCGCGAGCGTGACAGGCGCGTTACCGAACTGCTCGACAAGATCGAGATGGGCAAGGGCTTTTCCGACCGCTACCCGGCCGAGCTTTCCGGCGGCCAGAAGCAGCGCGTCTGCATTGCCCGGTCGCTTGCCGCCAAGCCCAAGTTGATTATCTGCGACGAGGTGACCTCGGCACTCGATCCGCTGGTGGCACACGGCATTCTCGAGCTGCTGCTCGAGCTGCAGAAGGAAGAGAACGTCGCCTATCTGTTCATCACGCATGACCTCGCGACGGTGAAGTCGATCGCCGATTCGATCGCGGTGATGTATCGCGGCGAGGTGGTGCGCTACGGCCCCAAGAGCAAGGTGCTGAGCCCGCCCTTCGACGCCTACACCGACCTGCTGCTCTCCTCGGTTCCCGAGATGGAAATCGGCTGGCTGGAAAAGGCAATCAAGGGACGGCGCATGGCCAGCGCGGGGAACTAAAGCAATTCCGGGAAAACTGGAGACCAGTACTCCCGGAAGAAATGCAGGGCGCTTCCCTGGAAATCGCGTCAGATCAAGCCGCCACATCGGGGCGCCGGCGACCGTCATCCGGATGCAACACTAGAACGCCACACGTCCTTCGGGACAAGCGCCGCTCGCACGACTTTTAAACAGGGGTAGGACATGAAGACTGAATTCGATTATCTCGCTGAACTCGCCGGTCAAGGCCGGATATCGCGTCGCGCCTTTCTCGGGCGCGCCGCCGCGCTCGGCGTATCGGCGGCCCTGATGCCGGCGCTGGCCGGCAAGGCATTTGCCCAGACGGCGGTGAAGGGCGGTATCATCAAGGCCGGCCTGCAGGGCGGTGAATCCACCAACAGTCTCGATCCGGCGTTGAACCTCAGCCAGGTTACCTTCAGCTTCGGCAAGCTTTGGGGCGAGTATCTCGTGCGCCTCACACCGGACAACAAGCTGGTCAACCTGATTGCCGAGGAGATTGGCGCCTCGGCCGACGCCAAGACATGGACAATCAAGATCCGCGACGGCATCGAGTTCCACAATGGCAAGACGGTCGGCGCGGAGGATGTTGCCGCCACCATCGAGCGCCATGCGGATGAGAAGTCCAAGTCCGGAGCACTCGGCATCCTCAAGAACATCAAGGGGATCAAGGCGAGCGGCAAGGAGGTCATCGTCACGCTCGGCGACGCCGATGCCGACTTCCCCTATCTGATGGCCGACTATCATCTCACCATCCAGCCGAATGGCGGCAAGGACGATCCGAACGCCGGCATCAGCGCCGGTCCCTATAAGGTTAGCGTCAACCAGCCCGGCGTGCGCCATGGCGGCGAGCGTTTCGCCAATTACTGGCTGCGCGACAAGGCCGGCCATGCCGACCAGGTCGAGATCATCGTCATCAATGATGCGACCGCACGGCTTGCAGCCTTGCAGGGCGGCCAGGTGCACATGATCAACCGCGTCGAACCCAAGGTCGTCGATCTGGTCAAGCGCATCGCCGGCGTTTCCATCGAGAACGTCTCGGGCAAAGGCTACTATCCGTTCAACATGTTCTGCGACACCGCACCTTTCGACAGCAACGACCTGCGCATGGCGCTGAAGCTAGCCATGGACCGCGACGAGATGCTGGAAAAGATCCTGCGCGGCTATGGCTCGGTGGGTAACGACTTCCCGATCAACGAGGCCTATCCGCTGTTTTCCGCCGACATCGAACAGCGCAAGTTCGACCCGGAAAAGGCAGCGGCAGCCTACAAGAAATCCGGCCACAGCGGCTCGATCGTGCTGCGCACCTCGGACGTCGCTTTTCCGGGCGCCGTCGATGCCGCACAGCTCTATCAGCAGTCCTGCGCCAAAGCCGGCATCAAGATCGAGATCAAGCGCGAACCCGGCGACGGCTACTGGTCTGAGGTCTGGAACAAGCAGCCTTTCTCGCTCTCCTACTGGGGCGGACGCGCCACGCAGGACCAGATGTATTCCACCGGCTATGTCTCGACCGCCGACTGGAACGACACGCGCTTCAAGCGGCCGGAATTCGACAAGATGCTGTTTACCGCGCGCGGCGAGCTCGACCAGGCCAAGCGCCAGGCGATCTACCACGATATGGCAGTGATGATGCGTGACGAAGGCGGGCTGATCGTGCCCTTCTTCAACCAGTTCATCGACGCGGCCGCCACCAACAAGATCGGCGGCTATGCCAAGAGCCCTATCGGCGAAATGATGGACGGCTACGCGCTTGCCGAGTGCTGGCTCAACGCTTGAGCGGACTCTGATCGTCCGATTTCATCTATCAAGAACGCCGTGTGCCCGGGACGGCACACGGCGTTCCCGTTTCAACCGCCAACCGCATGGAGCAGCTCATGGCGCTCAAATCCAAGCTTCTGCTGATCATCCTCGATGGCGTGCCCTACCGGAACTGGCGCCGGCTGATGGGCAATCTCGAAGGTTGGGTGCAATCGGGCGAGGCGCGCGTCTGGAAGATGCGCTCGGTGCTGCCGTCGACCTCGGCCTGCTGCTATGCGTCGATCCACACCGGGGTTTCACCGCAGGTGCACGGGATTCTCTCCAACGAGAACCGGTTCCGCGTCGAGCAGCCCGATATCTTCTCCGAGGTCAGCAAGGCAGGCGGCAAGACGGGGGCGGTGACCCATTCCTACTGGTCGGAGTTCTTCCGCGCCTATCCGTTCGACCTGGTCGAGGACATGGAATTCGACGAGCCAAGCGGGCCGATCACGCATGGCCGCTTCCACACCATGACCGGTTACAATCTTCGCAACCAGATGACGCCGAGCGATGTCGACCTGTTCGCGACACTGACGATGCTGACGAAACGCCATGGCATCGACTACGGCATCCTGCACACCTGCACGCTGGATTCGATGGGGCACCGCTTCGGCCACGACTGCCATGAGATGGACCACGCTGTCTATGCGATGGACGGCATGCTGGCGGCCTTCCTGCCCCGTTGGATCGAAGCCGGTTACGAGGTGATGGTCACCGCCGACCATGGCCAGACCGATCGTGGTCATCATGGCGGCCATGACGACGAGATGCAGGATTTCGCGCTGTATTATTTCGGGCCTGGCACGGGGCCGCAGGCCGATACTCTGCTCGACCAGTTGCAGCTGGCGCCGACAATCTTAAGCCGGCTGGATGTTCCCGTGCCCGCGACGATGAAGGCGAAGTCGTTCTTGGGATGAACTGAATGCGACGTTGGCGTCTCCTCTCCCCGTCCTTTACCGGGAGAGGGTGAGGGGCAGCGCCAAAGTCGAATATAAGAACCTCACGCCGGCGCCGCCCCTCATCCGCCTGCCGGCACCTTCTCCCCGTATAGTGACTGGGAGAAGGGATGCTCTGGCAACCGCCCCGCTCTTCGGTTAGCCTCCTAAAAATTCCTTGGCGGAGGATGAACCTTTTTGGACCGATCAGCGACAGAGCAGACAGGAGCCAGGCGGCTCGACCGGCCATGACGGCAGCGACGGAGACCGATCGCGCGCTTGTCGACCGGGTCGCGAAGGGCGACCGTGCCGCCGTGCGGCTCCTGTTCATGCGTCACCACGCGCGGGTCTACCGCTTCGTGGCGCGCCAGACGGGATCGGAAATGATGGCCGACGATATCGCCAACGAAGTCTTCCTCGAGCTGTGGCGCCAGGCGCCGGGGTTCGAAGGGCGCTCCGAAGTCTCGACATGGCTGCTCGGCATCGCCCGTTTCAAGGCGCTGTCCTTTCTGCGCAAGAAGAAGGAAGACTGGATCGACGACGAGGCCGCCGCCGCGGTGCCCGACGGCGCCGACACGCCGGAAGTCGTCACCATGAAGGAAGACAAGGCCGCCGCCCTGCGGCGCTTCGTGGATGCCTTGCCCGAAGAGCATCGCGTCGTCATCGATCTTGCCTATTATCACGGACAGTCGGTGAGCGAGATCGGCGAGGTGCTCGACATTCCGGTCGCCACCGTCAAGACCCGGATGTTCTACGCCCGCAAGAAACTCGGCGAGGCCCTCAAGGCCGCCGGTTACGACAGGGGGTGGCCATGAGCGCCGCTGAAAAGATGTCGCGCCGCGACGAAATGGAAACGCTGCTGCCGTTCTACCTGAACGGCTCGCTGGAAGGTTCCGATCTGGAAGCGGTCGAGGAATGGCTGGCCAGCGATCCGGCCGCACTTGCCGCCCTTGGTGAGGCTGAAGCCGAATTCTCCGGCGCCACGGCCGCCAACGAAGCAATCCGGCCGCCGGCCGATGCGCTCAGCCGCTTTGCCAAGGCACTCGACGCCGAGGCCGGGCCTGCGCGCAAGCCGGCAGGATCGTCCTGGCTGGCGCAGGCCTGGGGCCGCTTCATGGCGGTGCCGGTCGGTGTCGCCTGGGCGGCAGCCGCGGTTCTGCTGGCCCTGGTCATGGTGCAGTCGTTTGTCGAACCCGGCGGCAAAGGCAATGATTTCGAGATTGCCGGCGCGGAAAACGATCCGGCGAAAATGCCGTTCGCCCTGGTCAAGTTCAAGCCGGATGCCAACATGTCGGACATATCCGCCTTCCTCGGCAGCAACGGGCTGAAGATCATCGGCGGACCGACCGCCGACGGCGTGTTCCGGCTTGGCATTCCGGCCCCGACCGCTGCCGACTACAACAAGCAAATCGGCCTTGTTGCCGCCCAGGCTTTCACGGAAACTGTGATCGAGGGAAGGAAACCCGTTGATGGCGGCTGAGGCAGTCATTCGATTTGCGGCAATCCTTGCGGCGGCGATGACAATCGTCGCCGTGCCCGCGTCGGCGCAGACCAACGACCCCAATCCAGACCAGACCAAAATCGACTGCCGCGACGGGACCAATGCGGCGGGAGCCGACTGCGCCAAGAACGGCAATGACACAAAGGGCGGATCGGACGCAGGCCAATCCGGCGCCGTCTTCCTGCCGGCGCTGATCGTCGACCTGTTTCCCAACCCGGAGGCGCCTCCGACCCCTGTGCCGACGCCACGGCCGGCACCCGCGACGCTGCCTGCCGATACTCAAGCCGGCCCCCCGCCTGGCGGCCCGATCGTCTCGCCGACCGATCTCATCGCCGTTCAGCCGCGGCGCGCCGTGGTCGGCGATTTCGTGCCCGACGAGGTGCTGGTGACCGTCGACGGCGATGCCGGTGCCGTGCAGCAGATCGCCGCCTCCTTCGGCCTGCAGGTGCGCTCGCAGCGCCAGTCGCGGCTGCTTGGCACCACGCTGGTGCGCTTCGGCATTCCCGACGGCCGGCCCGTCGGCGTCGTGCTGGCGCAACTGGCCGCCGACGGCCGCACACAGCGGCGCGAGCCCAATCATGTGTATTCGCTGCAGCAGGCCGCCGGCATCGTCAACTATGCGTTCGATCATATCGCGCTCGATTCCAAACAGGCCAGCGGCGAAAACGTTCGCATCGCGGTGATCGACACCGGCATCGACGACACCAACCCGGCGCTGTCGGGCGTCATTGCCGGGCAGTTCGACGCCATGCCCGACGTGCCGATCGAAAAGCGCGATCACGGCACGTCGATCGACGGGCTGATCGCCGGCGTCGGCGTGCTGGAAGGCATGGCGCCGGGCGCAAAAATCTATCACGCCCGCGCCTTCGAGGGCGGCAAGTCGACCATGGACGTCATCCTGTCGGCGCTCGACTGGGCGGCGGAACAGGACGTGCGCATCATCAATATGAGCTTCGTCGGGCCGAAGAACGATTTGCTCGGCGTCGCCTGCCGCAATGCCCGCGCACTCGGCATGGTGCTGGTCGCCGCAGCCGGCAACAACGGGCCGAAGGCGCCCTATGGCTATCCGGCGGCCTTCGATGGTGTCATCGCAGTCACCGCCACCGACGCCAAGGATGGGCTGATGCCGCAGGCCAATCGCGGCGCCTATGTCTTCATCTCGGCGCCCGGCGTCGAGATGGTGGCGCCGAGCGGCGGCGGTTCGGACGTGGTCACAGGCACCTCGTTTGCGGCGGCGATCGTGAGTGGCGCCATCGCCAATCTCATCCATGCCGCGCCTGATCGTTCGGCCGACGACATCGAGAAAGCGCTCGCGGCGACGGCCAGGGATCTCGGCCCAAAGGGACGCGACAATGATTTCGGCTACGGGCTGCTGGACATCAAGGCGGCAGGGGCTGCGAAGGAGTAAGGTCGGCGCTTGCAGCGCTTCGGGAGACAGTTCTAAACAGGCGCCCCCGCCACCGATCCCCTAACCACCAGGTCGACCGGCCAGACCTCGCCGCGAGCGCCCTCCTCCAGGCCGGAAATCCGTGCCGCCAGCCGCTCGGCGACACGGGCGCCGGCCAGACGGATCGATGAACGCGTCGTTGACAGCGGCACCGAAAAATTCTCCGGCCTCAGCCAGGGGAAGACATCGTCATGGGCGATCAGCGACACGTCGCCCGGAATGCTCAGGCCGAGGTCGCGCACCGCACGCACGACGCCCAGCGCCATGATCAGGCTGGAGCAGGCGATCGCGGTCGGCGCGTCGTCCTCTTCCAGCAAGCGCCTGGTGGCGCGATAGCCGTTCTCCTCGGTCATATCGACCGAGCAGACATGGCGTTCGCTCAATGTCAGTCCGCTCGCGGCAAGCGCCCGGCGCACGCCGCGTTCTCGATGGATGGCGAAGGTCTCGCGGTCGTCACCATTGATCAGCGCCAGCCGCCGATGACCGAGCTGGATCAGCAGCCTGGCCGCTTCGTGGAAGGCGCCCTCATTGTCGATGTCGGTAAAAGCATAGTCGAAGTCGAAGCCCTCACTGCGGCCATGGACGATGAAGGGAATGCCGAGCGTGTTGACCAGCGCCACGCGCCGGTCAACGGGCCGCGGCGAGGAGATGTAGACGGCGTCGACCTGCCGGTTGGCGACGATGCGCCGGTAGGTGGTTTCCTGGTCGTCGGCGTCGGCCGGCGACAGCACAAGATCGAGCTCGTGCGAGCGGGCATAGTCGCCAAGACCGGACAGGAACTCGACGAAATGCGGATCGATGTCGACGGACGCACCGGTCGGCAGGACATAGCCGATCATGCCGGTCTTGCCGGTCGCCAGCCGGCGCGCGCTCGGGTTGGGACGGTAGCCATGGCGCTTGGCGGCATCCATGACACGCCTGCGCGTTTCCTCGTTGACCTCGGGATAGCCGTTCAGAGCGCGGCTTACCGTGGTTTGCGAAAGTGCCAGCATGTGGGCGAGCTGCTTGAGGTTCACGAAAGTCTCCATTCCCTCAAAGCGCTTTTAAATTGAATCGACCCAAGTGCCACCGAGGCCGAGCCATACAAGCCGAACCATAGACGCGGTTTGGGCGTGTTTGAAACAAAAATTGCTGCTGCATCGCCATAATAGTATGCTGCAGCGCACTTTCAGGAGTTAAGATGCGCGAACCTAAATCGATTAATTCGCCAGCCTCTTGACTTCCTGGCAATTCAATGGCGTGATCAAAAAAGCCAAAGCGCTTTGGAAGACTCTTCGAAAGGTTGCGGTTCCTTTCCGACTGAGTCACAGTCCTGCGGCGTCGGCGGGCGGAATGGAGGTTCCGTCCGGTGTGTGAGACCCACTGGGAGGAATACCGATGAAGAAAATGCTTTTGCTGGGTGCTGCGTTTGCCACGTTCGCCCTGAACGCGCCCGCGCAGGCCGAACTGAAGTTCAAGCCCGGCGAAGACAAGCGCTTCAACTGGGCGAACTACGAAGAACTCAAGAAAGTCGACCTCAAGGGTGAGACACTGTCGATCTTCGGGCCGTGGCGCGGCGAGGACGAAGGCCTGGTGCGCGGCGTTCTCGACTATTTCTCGGAAGCCACCGGCGTCGAGATCAAATACTCCTCCTCGGAGAATTACGAGCAGCAGATCGTCATCGACACACAGGCCGGCAGCCCGCCCAACATCGCCGTGCTGCCCCAGCCGGGCCTGATCCAGGATCTGGCATCGAAGGGCCTTTTGACGCCACTCGGTGACGACACCGCCAAATGGGTCAAGGACAATTATGGCGCCGGCCAGTCATGGGTCGATCTCGGCACCTTCAAGGACAAGGACGGCAAGCCGGGCTTCTTCGCCTTCCCTTACAAGGCCGACGTGAAGTCGCTGGTCTGGTACTCGCCGGATAATTTCGAGGAAGCCGGCTACAAGGTGCCGAAGACCCAGGAAGAACTCGCCGATCTCGAAAAGAAGATCATCGCCGATGGCGGCAAGCCCTGGTGCATCGGCCTCGGCTCCGGCGGCGCCACCGGCTGGCCGGCGACCGACTGGGTCGAAGACCTGATGCTGCGCACCCAGCCTCCGGAGGTCTACGACAAATGGGTGAAGAACGAGATTCCGTTCAACGATCCGGCGGTGGTCAACGCCATCGACATATTCGGCAAGATCGCGACCGACGACAAGATGGTCGACGGCGGCGCCAAGGCGGTTGCGGCGACCGATTTCCGCGACAGTCCGAAGGGTCTCTTTTCGGTGCCGCCGAAATGCTACCTGCACCACCAGGCATCGTTCATCCCGACCTTCTTCCCGGAAGGCACCAAGGTCGGCCAGGACGCGGACTTCTTCTACTTCCCGCCCTATGCCTCCAAGCCTGAACTGGGCACGCCCGTGCTCGGCGCCGGTACGCTGGCGATGATCACCAAGGACAGCAAGAGTGCGCGCGCGTTCATCGAATTCCTGAAGATGCCGCTCGCCCACGAGATCTGGATGGCCGAAGGCGGCTTCGTGACGCCGCTCAAGTCGGTCAACAAGGATGCCTATGCCAGCGACGCGCTGAAGAAGCAGGGCGAAATCCTCGCCAATGCCTCGACTTTCCGCTTCGACGGTTCCGACCTGATGCCGGGCAAGATCGGCGCCGGCGCCTTCTGGACCGGCATGATCGACCTGGTCGGCGGCAAGTCGGCGCAGGACGTCGCCACCGACATCCAGAAGAGCTGGGACGCGATCAAGTAGCGGCCGGCACGTAAGCGACCAACCATTCTCGCACTGGGTCCGGGCCCTACTGGCCCGGATCCGACGGCGGCCCGTGCCGCAGCCTTTCGTCATGAGCGCATTGACATGAAGCGCGATCGGCAATGTGCGCAAACCGCCGATGACGTGCTCCAAACAACTGAATCGGCGCCTGGTCCCCGTCACCAAGGTCATTCCTTGTCGGATCATGCGCAGGGGGAGAGGGACCCATGGCGGCTCAGATTTTCTCGGCCATAACTGTCATCATCATCGGGGTCGGCGGTTGCGTCGCCTATTTCTGGGGCGCCAACAGGCTGGTCGACCTGATATTCCCGTCACGCGGCGTCGCCGGTGCCGCGGCCATCGACAATCTGCGCCGGCAAGGGCTGGTCCGGCCATGGCTGTTCGTCGGTCCGGCGATGATCATCCTCACCATTTACCTGATCTATCCGGTGGTCGAGACGCTGCGGCTGTCGTTCCTCGATCGCAGCGGCATCAATTTCGTCGGCCTGGCGAACTATGAATGGGCGTTCGGCGATCGCGAGTTCCGCAACTCGATCCTCAACAACATCATCTGGCTCGCGGTGGTGCCGGCAGCTTGCACCTTCCTCGGGCTGATCATCGCCGTGCTCACCGACAAGATCTGGTGGGGCACGATCGCCAAGAGCCTGATCTTCCTGCCGCTGGCGATCTCCTTCGTCGGCGCCAGCGTCATCTGGAAATTCATCTACGAGTATCGGGGCGAAGGCCAGACGCAGATCGGCATCCTCAACGCCATCATCCAGCATTTCGGCGGCCAACCGCAGGTCTGGATATCGCTGCCGTTCTGGAACAATTTCTTCCTGATGATCATCCTGATCTGGATCCAGACCGGCTTTGCCATGGTCATCCTGTCTTCCGCCCTGCGCGGCATCCCCGAGGAAACGCTGGAAGCCGCTGTCATCGACGGCGCCAATCCGTTCCAGATCTTCTGGAAGATCATGGTGCCGCAGATCTGGGGCACCATCGCCGTGGTCTGGACCACGATCACCATTCTGGTGCTCAAAGTGTTCGACATCGTGCTGACCATGACCAACGGCCAGTGGAACAGCCAGGTGCTGGCCAATCTGATGTTCGACTGGATGTTCCGCGGCGGCGGCGATTTCGGCCGCGGCGCCACCATTGCCATCATCATCATGATCGCGGTCATTCCGATCATGGTCTGGAACATCCGCCAGGCGAACAAAGAGACGGGAGGACATTGAGATGGCCGTCGCGACCGGAAATTCCTTCGCCAGCCGCTTTGGCGTCCACATCGCCGTGCTCATCTTCGTCGCGATCTGGACCATACCGACGCTCGGCATCCTGGTTTCATCGCTGCGTGACAAGAACCAGATCATCGCCTCGGGATGGTGGAACTCGTTCGCCAGTTCCACCCAGACGGAAGCCGGCCGGCTGCCGCCCGCCTCGGCGCAGGTCGAGAAAGACGGCAAGTTCCTCCTCGAGGGCAATATCTTCGGCGACGGCGCCAAGCGCGACATCAGCGCCTTCGGCGTCAAATCGGCGGCACCGACGCAATATCCCGCCGGCACATCAGCCGATCTCGGCGATGGCGTGACCCTGCAGCTCAACGCCGACGGCGGTTTCATCATGCAGTCGCCCAAGGCGTTCGAAGGCGATCGCGGCCAGCGCGTCTACTATGCCTCGTCGGCGCCGCCGAAATTCACCATCGACAACTACAAAACGGTGCTGTTTTCCGAGGGCATCGGACGGTCGTTCATGAATTCGCTGACCGTCACCATCCCGGCGACAATCATCCCGATCCTGATCGCCGCCTTTGCCGCCTATGCACTGGCCTGGATGCGGTTTCCCGGCCGGGCGCTGCTGATCGCTGTCATCATCGGTCTGCTGGTGGTGCCGCTGCAGATGTCGCTGATCCCGCTTTTGAAACTCTACAACGGCGTCGGCTCGTTCTTCGGCATGCCGTCGAAGACCTATCTCGGCATCTGGCTGGCGCATACCGGCTTCGGCCTGCCCTTCGCCATCTACCTGCTGCGCAGCTACATTGCCGGCCTGCCGCGCGAAATCATGGAATCGGCGCGCATCGACGGCGCCAGCGATTTCGAGATCTTCGTCAAGATCGTCTTGCCGCTGTCGTTCCCGGTGCTGGCTTCGTTTGCCATCTTCCAGTTCCTGTGGGTATGGAACGATCTGCTGGTGGCGATGGTTTTCCTCGGTACAGAGGCGGACCAGATCGTGCTGACCGCCAAGCTCAACGCGCTGTTGGGCTCACGCGGCGGCGACTGGGAGATTCTGACGACATCGGCTTTCGTGACCATAATCGTGCCGCTGATCGTGTTCTTCTCGCTGCAGCGCTATTTTGTCCGCGGGCTGCTTGCCGGCTCGGTGAAAGGAGGCTGAGACGATGCAATCCGCTTTGAAGGCCAGCTCGAAGCCTGACCTCGCCATCGATCGCGACTGGTGGCGGGGCGCGGTGATCTACCAGATCTATCCGCGCAGCTATCAGGACTCGAATGGCGACGGCATCGGAGATCTCAAGGGCATCATAGGCCGCCTCCCCTACATCGCCGCACTCGGCGCGGATGCCATCTGGATTTCGCCGTTCTTCAAGTCGCCGATGAAAGATTTCGGCTATGACGTATCGGATTACTGCGATGTCGATCCGATGTTCGGCACGCTGGCCGATTTCGACGCGCTGACCGCCGAGGCGCACAGGCTGGGCTTGAAGGTGATGATCGACGAGGTGCTGTCGCACACCGCCGACAACCACCCATGGTTCAAGGAAAGCCGGTCGAGCCGCAGCAACCCGAAAGCCGACTGGTACGTCTGGGCAGACGCCAGGCCGGACGGCACGCCGCCCAACAACTGGCTGTCGATCTTCGGCGGCTCGGCCTGGCAATGGGACACCAGCCGCCAGCAATATTACATGCACAATTTCCTGGCCGAACAGCCCGACCTCAACTTCCACAACCACGAAGTCCAGGACGCATTGCTCGACGTCACCCGCTTCTGGCTGGAGCGCGGCGTCGATGGTTTCCGGCTCGACACCATCAATTTCTACTTCCACAGCCAGGGCCTGGAAAACAATCCGCCGCTGCCGCCGGAAGAGCGCAACGACCAGACCGCGCCGGCGGTCAACCCCTACAACTACCAGGACCATCTCTACGACAAGAGCCGGCCCGAGAACCTCGGCTTCCTCGAACGGTTCCGTGCCCTGCTTGATGAATATCCGGCAACCGCAGCGGTCGGCGAGGTCGGCGATTCGCAGCGCGGGCTTGAAGTGGTTGCCGCCTACACCGCCGGCGGCAAGCGCGTGCATATGTGCTACTCCTTCGATTTCCTGGCGCCGGAAAAGATCAGCGCGGGCAAGGTTCGCTCGGTGCTGGAATCCTTCGGCAAGGTCGCCAGCGACGGCTGGTCGTGCTGGGCCTTTTCCAACCATGACGTGATGCGCCCGGCCTCGCGCTGGGCGGCCAATGAGGCCGACCCGACAGCCTATCTCAAGGTCATCTCGGCGCTGCTGATGTCCCTGCGCGGTTCGGTCTGCATCTATCAGGGCGAGGAGCTTGGGCTCGGTGAAGCAGAGCTGCGATTCGAGGATTTGCAGGATCCCTATGGCATCCGCTTCTGGCCGGAATTCAAGGGCCGCGACGGCTGCCGCACACCGATGGTGTGGGATGGCGGCGCCAAGAATGGCGGCTTCTCCCCAGCAAAGCCCTGGCTGCCGGTGCCGGCCAAGCATCTAGCGCAAGCGGTCAATGTCCAACAGGGCGACGAGGCTTCGCTGCTTGAGCACTACCGACGCTTTCTCACCTTCCGGCGTGCCCATCCGGCGCTCGCCAAGGGCGACATCAATTTCATCGAAAGTGAGGGAGATACCGTCGCCTTCACGCGCCGCGCAGGCAACGAGCAGATCGTCTGCGTCTTCAATCTGGGAGCCGGGCCGGCCAAGGTTGACCTTGGCGGCCGATCGCTGCAACCTCTGCCCGGGCACGGATTTTCGGGGCAGGCGAACAGCGGTTCCATCGAGCTTGGCGGCTACGGCGCCTGGTTCGGGCGTCTCGACTGAATTTCCAATCACTGGAGGAAACCAAATGGCCGATGTCACGCTAAGACAAGTGAAGAAGTCCTACGGCAATCTGAACATTCTCCACGGCATCGACCTCGATATTAAGTCGGGCGAGTTCATCGTCTTCGTCGGCCCGTCGGGCTGCGGCAAGTCGACATTGCTGAGATCGATCGCCGGGCTCGAGGAAATCACCTCCGGCGAGCTTAGAATAGCCGGCGAAGTGGTGAACGACGTGCCGCCGTCGAAGCGCGGCATCGCCATGGTGTTCCAGTCCTACGCGCTCTACCCGCACATGACCGTCTACGACAACATGGCGTTCTCGATGAAGATCGGCAAAGAGAACAAGGCCGAGATCGACCGCCGTGTGCGTCAGGCCGCCGAGATCCTGCAATTGACCAAATATCTCGACCGCCTGCCCAAGGCGATGTCAGGCGGCCAGCGCCAGCGCGTCGCCATCGGCCGCGCCATCGTGCGCAATCCGAAGGTGTTCCTGTTCGACGAGCCGCTTTCGAACCTCGACGCCGCGCTGCGCGTCGCCACCCGCATCGAAATCGCCAAGCTCAAGGAATCGATGCCCAACACGACCATGATCTACGTCACCCACGATCAGGTCGAGGCGATGACGCTGGCCGACCGCATCGTGGTGCTCAAGGACGGCCATATCGAGCAGGTCGGCACGCCGATGGATCTCTACAAGAAGCCCGGCAATCTGTTCGTTGCCCAGTTCATTGGCTCGCCGGCCATGAACATCCTGCCCGCGACCATCGACAAGTCAGGCAATCCGACCGTCGTCAGCCATGTCGGCGGACGCAAGGCAACCGTGCCGATCGCAACGCCGGCTTCGGCGAAGGGTGCTGCGGTGAGCTTTGGCGTGCGGCCGGAGGACCTGATCATCGCCAGCGGCGCGGACTATCTGTTCGAGGGGACGGTCGACTATGTCGAGCAGCTCGGCGAGGTGCAGCTGGTCTATGTCGACATCGGTCGCGCCGACCTGCCGCTGGTGACCAAGCTGCCCGGCAATGTCGAGGTCAAGCGTGGTTCGACGTTGCGGCTGAGCGCCAATGGCGAGGACCTGCATATCTTCGACGCTGACGGACGGTCGTTTGCCCTTCATGAGGCTGAAGCGAAGGCGGCCTGAGGCAGGACCGCGTCTTGGACGCAAAAAGAGCGGCGGGCTAGGCCCGCCGCTCTTTTGTTGAAGATCAGCTTCGGCTGTTAACGGCCGAAGAGATTCCGGTCGCTGCCCTGAGGGGCGGACTTCTCCACGTCGCCCGACGAATTGAGCAGCTTCTCGACGAGGCCACCGCTGTTGCGGACCGAGCTCGTATGCGCGCTGTCAACCGAAGTAACCGCAGGCTGATTGGCGCCATTGGAGCCAAAGTTGTCGCTGCCGGCGAACGCGCTGCCGGTGATGGCCAGAACGGCGGCGGCAGCAATAAGGATCTTGTTCATTTTAATCTCCTGAATTCTGGATTTCGCCAGGACGGCAGACACAGCTGCCGTCGCTTGCGAAATTGGCTGTTAGCGACCGAAGAGGTTACGGTCGCTGCCCTGAGCGGGCGTCTGGGCAGCCGGTTCCGAGGTCTTGGTGGAAGCCGTGTACGACTGGTCCACTGCGGCGGCAGGCTGGTTAGAGCCGTTCGAACCGTAGTTGTCGCTGCCGGCGAAAGCGCTGCCGGAGATGGCCAGAACGGCGGCGGCGGCAATGAAGATCTTGTTCATCTTAAATACTCCTGAATGTCTGAATTTCGCCAGGGCGGCGGGCGAGCCCGCCGTCGACTGGGAATCGGCTGTTAGTTGTTGCCGAAGAGGTTGCGGTCAGCACCCTGGGCAGGCGCCTGAGCAGCCGGTTCCGACTTCTTGGTCGAAGCGGTGTACGAGCTGTCGACAGCAGTGGCTGCCGCGGCGTTCGAACCGTAGTGGTCGCTACCAGCGAAGGCGCTGCCGGAAATGGCCAGAAGGGCTGCGGCAGTGAGAATGATCTTTTTCATTTTTGTACTCCAGTATCGTCTTTTTCCGTCCGTCTAGCGGCGTGTCTTGGAAATGAAATCGCGTCGTTCGGACAGCTCCGATGTGGGAGGGCAACCCCGCCTTTTCCAATCACGAAGTTGTTCCGTGTGGACCATGAATCCACACCTTGAAATTGTGCCAAGGGAACTCTACGGGTATATTTTTCTTCTTTATATCAGCATGTTAGATGTAACCACTGGATGGATCACCGACTGTTTCAGAGGCCCTGCGTTCACACCGTCCTGCACGCACCGTCAACAGAAACGAACCGTTCGGTTCGATTTTAGATCGAGCTAATAGTCACTTTTCGAAACCGTTAACCTTTTTTGACCCCGCCAAGGGATCCGATTCGGGGATATCGCTGCCGGCAAAATGGCCATCCGGGAGGTGGATTTCAGCCCGCGACGGTCTGCGGGAACGTTCGCATGCCGTGTCGCGCCGCATGGATACGATGTCGTTTTCATGCCGACGGCGCGCCCCCGATCGTGGTTAGATCATACCATCTCAGGTGCCGCTTCGTGACGACGAGGCGGAGAATTGGGAAGCCGGTCAGAATCCGGCGCTGCCCCCGCAACGGTGGTGGAGTTCAAGTCGCAACGGGAGACCACTGGGCAACTGCCTGGGAAGGTGTCGCGATGGTCCGCAAGGACAACTCCAGAGCCCGGAAACCAGCCCGAGATTGTTAGACTCGACTGATCGCGGTGGGCGGTCAAGAGGTGGATAGCGCATGTCGGCACCTAGCCGGCCTGCGTTTCAATCCTTCCTCCATCACCACCAGTTCAGTCCTTAGAAACGAGGACAGGACATGGATACCCGCAACGAGATGCTGAGGCTCCTGAAGGGGCGCCGGCAAGGCTTTTCGCTGGAGCAGCCCTTCTACACCGATCCGGACTACTTCAAGCTCGACATGGAGCTGATCTGGTATCGCGACTGGCTGTTCATCGGCCATGATTGCGAACTGCCGAAGCCGGGCAGCTACATCACCGTGCAGATCGGCGACTATCCGGTGGTCCTTGTCCGCGACCAGCACGGCAAGATCAACGCCTTCCACAATTCCTGCCGCCATCGCGGCAGCCGTGTATGCAACACGGAGAAGGGCACGGCGGCAAAGCTCGTCTGCCCCTATCACCAGTGGACCTATGAGCTGGACGGCCGCCTGCTGTTTGCCCGCCAGATGGCCGACGGTTTCGACAAGAGTGATTTCAGCCTGAAGCCGGTCGCCTGCGAGAGCGTCGGCGGCTACATCTTCATCTGCCTGGCCAAGGAACCGGCGGATTTCGCGCCGATGCGGGCGATGATCGAACCCTATCTTTTGCCGCACCGGTTGCGTGAAGCAAAGATCGCCTTCGAGAGCACGATCGTCGAGAAGGGCAACTGGAAGCTGGTCTGGGAAAACAACCGCGAGTGCTATCACTGCGCCGCCAATCACCCGGAGCTGTGCAAGACCTTCCCCGAGGCTCCGACCGTGACCGGCGTCAACGGCGCCGACAGCGACCCTGAAATGGTCGCGCACTGGGCTAGATGCGAGGCATCAGGCCTGCCGAGCAAATTCCGCATCGATCCGGCAGGGCAGTACCGCGCCACCCGCGCGCCTCTGCTGCGCGATGCCGTCAGCTACACTATGACGGGAAAACGAGCGGTCCAGAAGAACCTGTCCGACAGCGTTTCAACCGACCGCATCGGCTCCTTGCTGCTCTATCACTATCCGACGACCTGGAACCATATCCTCGGCGACCACGCCGTCACCTTCCGCGTGCTGCCGATCAGTGCCACGGAAACCGCGGTGACGACGAAATGGCTCGTCCACAAGGATGCGGTCGAAGGGGTCGACTACGACCTCGCTGAGCTCACCCATGTCTGGACCGAGACCAACGACCAGGACCGCCGCATCGTCGAGGAAAACGCCTTCGGCATCCTGTCGCCGGCCTATGAACCAGGCCCCTATTCGGAGCTGCATGAGGGCGGCGTGATCCAGTTCGTCGAATGGTACGCGTCGTTCATCGGGCCGCGCCTCGCAGAAGGCGACCGGCCAGCCTTGCGCAGCGTCGCCTAGCCCAGGGGACAAGAGGATGAATGCGATGACGGACCTTGGCCTCTATCGCCATCTCGACCAGATGACGCCCTGGAACGACAGGCTGCAGGTGCTGGAAGTGATCGGCGTCAGTGACGAAGCGCCTGACGTGAAGACCTTCACCTTCCGCTCCGACAACCAGACCTGGTTCCGCTACAAGCCGGGCCAATTCGTGACTCTGGAACTGCCGACATCGGACGGGCCGCTGATGCGCACCTATACGCTGTCCTCCTCGCCATCGCGGCCGTTCTCGATCGCGGTGACGGTGAAGGCGCAGGCGGGCAGCACCGGTACGCGCTGGATGTTCGACCATCTGACGCCGGGCTCGCACGTCAAGGCCTATGGGCCGACCGGCGACTTCTCGCTGCACAGCCACCCGGCGGCCAAATATCTGTTCATTTCGGCCGGCTCCGGCGTGACGCCGATGATGTCGATGCTGCGCTGGTTGAACGACTGCGCGCCATGGACAGATGTCGGCTTCGTCAACTGTGCGCGCCGCCCGGAAGAGATCATTTTCCGCAAGGAACTTGAGCTGCTCGGCAGCCGCATGCCCGGCCTGTCGCTCGGCTTCATGATCGAGGAGCGGTCGAGCCGCGAGGGCTGGTTCGGCCATATGGGCCGCATCGACGCGATCCGGCTGCCATTGCTGGCGCCCGATTTCCGTGAGCGCGAGATCTTCTGCTGCGGCCCCGATCCCTTCATGCGCGCCGTGCGCGGCATGCTGGACGCCGCCGGCTTCGACATGGCGAAATACCATCAGGAAAGCTTTGCGGCGCCTACCGTGGAGGAGATCCCGGCGCCGTTCTCGCCGCCGGCGGAAGACGGCGCCGCTGCTGCTGTCGAGGCCGTGACACCAATCCGGTTCTCGCTTTCCGATGTCGATGCCGAATGCGTCGCCGGCCAGACCGTGCTGCAGACGGCACGCGCCTCTGGGGTGCGGATTCCCGCCGCCTGCGAGTTCGGCCTGTGCGGCACCTGCAAGGTGAGGAAGGTCGCGGGCGATGTCGAGATGAGCCACAATGGCGGCATCCTCGATCACGAAATCGAGGACGGCTTTATCCTCGCCTGTTGCTCGAAGCCGCTTTCTGCGCTTGAAATCGAAGCGTGATCGGCTGCGCTCGCCCCGAGCCTGCGCCATCTTGCCAAAAACCCTGCAAATGGTTAGACGCCTGCAACGGTGGGGTTGACCGTAAGGCCCGAAGATCATCTCCGCGGCCTGCTCGGCGGGGGAGCAAACATGCGACAATCCGGCATCTATGCCATTGCCAGCAAGGATATCGTCTTTGAATCCTTCGACGGCGAAGCCGTCGTTCTTGACCTGACCACGGGCAAATATTTCGGCTTCTCTGATTCAGGCAGCAGACTTTGGGATGCACTGTCGTCCGGCGTGCCTGCCTCCGAACTTGTCGGCGCCGCGACCGGAATTGGCGCCCTCGATGCCGCCGCGATTGACGGCTTTGTTTCACAATTGCTCGAATTCGGTTTGCTGGCGGCCGTAACCGATGGCGTGGCAAGACCGGTTCCAAGCGAATTGCTGGCTCAGCTCGCCGCTGCCAGAGAGCCCCTCAAGGTCGACATCCATGACGATCTCGCCGATCTCATTGTCGTCGATCCCATCCACGAGGTCGAGGAGCCCCTCGGCTGGCCCGCGGTGAAGCAAGCCAACTGAAGCGCCCATCAGGTTCTCGTTGCCGGACAGCTCCGGAACAGGCAAACCCATGCCGAACATCACTCTCGAAAACTTGGTTGACTACGCACGTCATGTCCTGGCGCAAGCAGAGAGCAGCGCCGCGCATTATCCACTGACCCGCAAGGCGAGCTTGCCGCATCTGGATCTGACCGCGCATGTCAGCGCCGGCGCGTTGGCGGCTGCCGTCGCTCATGGCTTTGTCACTGCTCCGGGCAACCGAACGCCTGCCGACATCTGCCGCGTCTTCGTCGCGCATCCCGGCATAGACGGCATCGCGGCACCGGCCAGGTGGGGCCAGGGAGCCTTCACGCAGCATGGCTTCGCCACCCAACTGGCGGAAGCCGGTTTGCGTGGCAACCATTTCCACGACCTGGATTTCTGGCAGTTCTATGATCCGCAACGTCGCGTTGGCGTGCAATTGATGGCTTCGGCCGACGCCTTTCCGCCGTGGGAGCCGGGAGCGCCGCTGCGGGCTTTCCTGCATTGGGAATATGGGGCGCGCGGCATGCGCCTTGCCCATGCCGGCACGCTCGGCGCCAATGGCAAGGGCGTCCTGCTGGCCGGCGCGGGCGGCGCCGGGAAATCCGGAACCGTCGCCGCCGGCCTCCTCAACGGACTGGACAGCGTCGGCGACGACTATGTGCTGGTCGACCTTGCCAACGGCGTGACTGCCCGCCCACTGTTTTCAACACTCAAGCAGGATCCCCAAGGGTTCGCGCGGCTTGGGCTGAAGCATCGGCTGCCGGCGCATGGTCCGCTCAACTGGCAAGGCAAGCATGCTTTTCACATTGATGACATCGCGCCCCGACCGGTGCCCGAAACTCTGGACATCGTCGCGCTGTTGGCGCCACATATCGACGGTGGCGGGGCAAGTTCGATCGTGCCGGTGTCGCGCAGGGATGCCATGATCGCCTTGGCGCCGTCGGGCATAGCGCAGATGCCGGGCGAGCGGGAGAGCGGCTTTCGCTTCTTCAGCGACCTGACCCGCCTGCTGCCGTGCTATCGTCTGTCGCTGGGGACGCAGCCCCAGGAGATAGCCGGCACGATTGCGGACTTTCTCGCGCGGGGCGATTCGTGAAACTGAGCGTGATAATGCCCGTCTACAACCGTGAACGCTATGTCGTTTCGGCATTGCGCTCGCTGGTGCGGCAGCGGGACGCCGCCGATCTCGACATCATCGTCATCGACGACGGCTCGACCGACGGCTCTGCTGAGGCCGTGCGCTCGATGATGCGCGAAAACCCCTGTATCCGACTGTTCCAGCAATCCAACATGGGCGTGGCCAGGGCGCGCAACGCCGGGCTGCGGCAACTGCCGCCGGATGCGGAGTTCGTTTCGTTTCTGGATTCTGACGACATCTCGCCGGCCGGACGGTTCAAGGCCGATCTCGCCCGCTTCGAGGCTACCCCCGGGCTTGAGTTGACCTATTCGCTGATGACGCTGGTCGACCGGATCGACGATGAGCGGCTGAAACCGGCAGTCGACAGCCGCACGATGACGCTTCGGGGAATTTCGCTGAGCGCCGCCGTGTTCAGCAGAGGGCTTGTCGACCGGACGGGCGAGTTCGATGAGGATTTCGAGCAGGCTGAGGATACCGACTATCTGCTGCGCGTTTTCGAGGCGGGACCGAACTACGAATTGTTGGACACCGTCGCGATTTACTACCGACGCCACGCCGGGAATGTTACCAAGGAGCGTAGCGGCAGGGTCCGCAACCATCTGCGTGCAATCCACAAGTCGATGCGGCGACGCAAGGCCGATCCGTCTCTGCTGGAGGTCCAGGGTATTTTCGAACTGAAGAGCCCCGCTGATTGGCAGATGCTATGATGCTCGACACAATCGGGTCGGATCAGCCAAGCCCGGAACGCTGCTGGAGACTCCGATGAGGCTGAGCGTCATCATGCCGGTCTACAATCGCGAACAGTTCGTTGGCCTGGCGCTGCGCTCGTTGCTCAGGCAGCGCGAAGACATCGATCTCGACATCATCGTCATCGACGATGGGTCGACCGATGGCTCTGCGGCCGTCGTGCGGTCATTGATCGACGAGGCCCCGTGCATTCGTCTTTTCCAGCAGAGCAATGGCGGGGTCACCAAAGCGCGCAATGCCGGGCTGAAGCAGTTGCTGCCGCAGACTCGTCTGGTGTCGTTTCTCGATTCGGACGACATCTCCCCGATAGGGCGGTTCAAGGCGGATCTCGCCTGCTTCGAAGAGGATCCGGGCCTCGACCTGACCTATTCGCGCATGACGCTGATAGACAAGATAGATGGCGAGACGCTGGAACCGGCCGCCGACAGCCACTCCATCACCGTGCGAGGGATCCACCTGTCCGCCGGGATCTTTGCGCGAGACCTCATCGAGCGCACCGGTGGTTTCGACGAGGATTTCAAACAGGCCGAGGACACCGACTATCTGTTGCGTATCTTTGAGAGCCAGGCAAAATACGTTATGCCCGATACGGTGGCTCTCTATTACAGGCGTCATCCCGGCAACATGACCAAGGAAGCCGATGTGCCCTTTCGCGAGTTCATGCGCGCCATTCACAAGTCGATGAAGCGTCGCAAGGCCGATCCCAGCTTGCGCCGGGTGGAGGGGATCTTCGACTTCAAGGATCTCGCGCAGTGGCGGTTCCTTTGATGGCAGGCTACGGCGTCGTCATTCCGGCTTTCAACGCGGCCGCCACCATAGGCGCCGCCCTGAACTCCGTTCTGGCCCAGACGGCAAGGGCGGAGACCATCGTCGTGGTCGATGACGGTTCGACCGACGATACGGTTGCGGTGATCGATGCGATGAACCTGCCGGTGACGGTGCTGCGACAGGACAATGCCGGACCTGGCAGCGCAACGACCCGTGGCATTGCGGCACTCTCGACGCCGCTCATCGCGACGCTCGATGCCGACGATTTGTGGCTGGCGGACAAGATCGAAAAGCAGCTGGCCTATCTCGACCGTCATCCCGGGACAGCGGGCGTCTTTACGCATTGGCGGACGTTTCGCGGCGACAGCCCCGATTTGCCCGATGCGACCAGTGGAGCTGGCTGGTCGCGCACGACGATGATGATCCGCCAGGAGGTGGTGCCGCGCATCGGTCCCATCATCGACCCACCAGGCGGTCGCGGCGAGATGATCGACTGGATCGCCCGGGTTCGTGAGGCAGGCCTTGCCCTTGCCATGCTCGACGACGTGCTTGCATTGCGCCGCATCCGTCCGGGCAGCCTTTCCTACGGCCGCGATCCGGCACGCGACCGGGGCTATCTCCAGGTCGCAAGGCTCGCCATGCAGCGGCGAGCCCGGAACAAGGCAGGCTCCAATTGAACGCCAGGCCCGTTCGCCGCATCGGCCGCCGCTTCCCGGACTATGGCTGGTCGTGGCCCACCGGCCAGCTGGACCTGTTGCTAAAGGCGGCGCTGCTCTCCGACGAGGACGCAGCCGCCGGCTGCGCCGCGCGCTGGCTGGACGAGAACGACATCGATCTCGTCTCGTTTCGAGAACATCGCCTGCTCGCCGCCATCTCCGACAGGTTCGGCAGGAAGCTGGCCGGGCATACCGCGCACCCGCGCCTCGTCGGCCTGCAGAAGATGCTGTGGACGAAGTCGCGCATGGCGATGCGCGAGGCCGAACCGGCGCTGAAGGCGATGGCAGACGGCGGCGCCGACATCATGCTGATAAAGGGCGCCAGCCGCATTGCCTTGAACGCGTCGGCGCAGCGTGGCCGGGTGGCGCACGACATCGACATACTGGTGCGCCCGCGCGACATGGCTGCCGTCTTCGACATCTTGCGCGATCGCGACTGGCAGATCGCCTCGGGCGTCAGCGCGCAATATCTGCGAACCCGGTTGGCGTCGCTGCGGTCGATGAACTTCTTCAAGGGCCGTTTCGGTGACATCGACCTGCACCAGCTCGGCTATGACGGGTCGCAGACGAGCGCGGAAGACGACCTGGCGATCTGGCAACGGGCGGTCCCAGCCGAATTCAGCGGCGTCGCGGTCTTCGTGCCGTCGCCGGCCGATCGCATGGCCCTGGCCATCGCCCATGGCGGCCTCGACGCCCACACCCACAGCGACTGGCTTGTCGACTGCGCGGTCGCCATCCATGGCGAAGACGTCGATTGGGACATGTTCCTCGACATCGTCGGCAGACGCGGCCTGGCGGTTCCAGCGGCGGTGGCGCTATCCTATCTGGCGTTCGAGATCGGCATTCCGGTGCCGGAACCGACAATGGTCAGAATCTTGGAGATGGCCGACGGAGCTGGCCTGTCGCGTTGGTCGTCGGTTCTGCAAGCCAAGCCGCGCACGGATTTCGGCGGCCTGGTCTGGCTGTCGCGCGGGCTTGCCAAGCAGTTGCGCCTGAAGCGGAAGAAGGGCCGGTTGCAACAGGAGCCACCCGCCAAACCTTGGCGCGGCAAACCGGCCGCGCGCAAGCCGCAGGCCGTACCGGCGCTATTGGTGTTTTCGCAGGCCATCGCCTGTCCGCAAACGACCGGCGACATGATGCTCGATATCACCGTCAGGATCGGCGTTCCGCCGGTCCGGCGCCGCATCGAAATGGAGATCAATGCCGGCGACGACCATGTCGCCCGCCTGCGCGCCATGGCCATCAGCCGATCCGGCAGGGAACGCGTGCTGCATTTTCGCGGCAAGGTGACGCTCGACGGCGCGCGAGCTGCCTGGACGCTAGAGGCGCGACCGTCGCGGCAGTTTCGTGAATGGAACGACGAAGCCACAGTGGCTGCTTATGGCGCCTTGCCCTTCGAGCTGCTGTCGGCGGATTTCTCGCCGGTTGGCTAAAGGCGAATCCGACGAACCTTTCTCGAAAGGCGGCGTCGGTTCACACTCCGTAGCGTTCGGTGCGAATGATTTCGGCTGCAACGCCGGCATCGATCAGCGCCTGGGCGGCCGCGGAAACGAAGGCATTGGAGCCGCAGACGAAGGCGATGCCAGGCGGCTCCGGCAGCCGCGCCAATGCTTGAACCATCATCGCAACGTCCACCCGCCGCGCATAGTCGGCTGGACGGCGTGCGGCTTCGCGGGTCAGTGTCAGCACCAGGTCGAAGCCGTCCTGGCGCTCGTCGAGAACGATCAGCTCGTCACGAAAGATCACTTCGTCCCAGACCCGGACCGAAAAGACCAGGACGACGGGCACCGCTGAATTACGTGCGGCGCGGTGGCGGAGCATCGACATCAAGGGCACGACGCCCGAACCGCCGCCGACCAGAACAAGCGGCCCACTCTCATCCTCCGGCCAGACGAAATGCCCGCCAAGCGGCCCGCGCAGTTCGATTTCATCGCCCACTGCCGCGACCTCGTGAAAGAAGGGCGAGACCTCGCCATCGTCGAGTTTTTCGATCGCCAGTTCAATTACGCCATGCGTTTCGGGCGCGGAGGCGATGGAATAGGAGCGGCGCGCCTGATAGCCGTCCGGCGCCGTTAGCCTGACGTCGACATGCTGCCCTGCGCGATAGGCGAAGGGCCGAGACGGCTGGAAAAAGAAGCTGGTGACACGCGGCGTGCGCTTTTCGATGCGGACGATGCTGGCTGTTTGCCAGGGCGACTGCACTGCTGCCGCATCGCTCATGGATCATCCGTGTAGCGCTGCTCGCGCCATGGGTCGCCATAGATGTGGTAGCCGCGCAATTCCCAGAAACCGGGCTCGTCGCGCGTGGTGAATTGCAGGCCGTTCAACCATTTGGCCGATTTCCAGAAATAAAGATGCGGCACCAGCAGCCTTGCCGGGCCGCCATGGTCCGGTGTGATCGGCTTGCCTTCGTAGAGCAGCGCCACCATGGCCTTGCCGGCGGTGAGATCCGTGACCGGCACGTTGGTGGTGTAGCCGTCGAACGCGTGCGCCAACGTGAAGCCGGTCGGCGGCTCGACCCCCGCATCGGCAAGGATATCGTCGACCAGCACACCCTGCCACGGCGTGTCGAACTTGGTCCATGCTGTCACGCAATGGATATCGCGTGTCATTTTGGTCATCGGCAGCGCGTTGAACTCGGTCCAGTTCCATTTCTTGATCGGGCGTGGCCCGTGTTTCAGCGTGAAAGACCAATCCTCGGTACGCACGCGCGGCGTCGGACCGGCCGACAGCACCGGGAAACCCTGTTCTAGATACTGGCCTGGCGGGATGCGGGCATCGCCATCGGTTGGCAGGCGCCGTCCTGAAGAGAAACCTCGGGTGACCATAGCGGCAATCCCCATGCGATCAGGCCACTATCGGCCTGACGCAATGTTCTCGAAGATGTCGTGACGGGCAACCTAAATCTTGACGGGCGGAGACCGGCGGGACCGTCACCGATGGACCTGCCGCTCCGCGTGCACGTCAACGCCATTTCTCAGCCATTGGCGAAAGGCACCGCGATGTACATTTGAGCGTCGCCACGCTCGACCAGCAACAGCACCGATTTCCTGCCGGACTTGCCGGCCAAGGCGATCGCCTGGGTTACCTGCCTGGCATTCTTGACCGGCACCTGATTGACGGCAACGATGATGTCGCCGGCCTGTATTCCGGAAGCGGCGGCCGCTTTGTCGGGGTTGACGCTGGCAACCACCGCGCCGTGCTGCTTGCCGGCAAGGTTCATCTGCTGGCGAATGTCGGGTGTTATATCCATCAAGCCGAGCCCTATCGCCGGAGCGCGCCCGGCGCTCGGCGCGTCGGACCCGTCGTCCAGCGACGCGGTCCTCGCATCGGCGCTGTTTTGGCCGACATCGACGGAAATCCGAATCGGCTTGCCTTTGCGCCAGACATCGACCGTTTCCCGGGCGCCCGGCGCGACATCTGCGACCGCCCGCGACAGGTCCTTGGGATCCTTCACGTCCTGCCCGGCAAAGCTGGTGATGACGTCACCCGTCTCGATGCCGGCCTTGGCCGCCGGCGAACCGTCGTTGACCTCTGAAACCAGCGCACCGCCGGAATGGTCGAGCCCGATGGCGCTCGCGACATCCGGCGTCACCTCCTGGATCTGAACGCCGATATAGCCGTACTGGATGGAGCCGCCCTTCATCAGCTTGGCGACCACCTTCTGGGCCTGGCCCGACGGAATGGCAAAACCGACGCCGACGCTGCCGCCATTGGGTGAATAGATCGCCGTGTTGATGCCGACGACATTGCCGGCGACATCCACCAGCGGGCCGCCGGAATTGCCGTGGTTGATCGGCGCGTCGATCTGGATGAAATCGTCGAAAGGCCCACTATGCAGGTCACGGCCGCGCGCCGAGACGATGCCTGCCGTGACGGTGGTGCCGATGCCGAACGGGTTGCCGAAGGCCAGCACCTGGTCGCCTGGCATGAGCTTGTCGGAATCGCCCCATTTGACTGTCGGCAGGGGTTTGTCCGACTTGATCTTGAGTACGGCGAGATCGTTCTTGGCATCGCGGCCGACAAGCTTGGCCGGAAGTTCGGTGCCGTCATCGAGCGTAACCTTGATCGAAGAGGCGCCATCGATGACGTGATTGTTGGTGACGATGGTACCATCCGCGCCGACGATGAAGCCGGAACCCAGCGCCTCGGCGCGCTGCGGTTGCTGTTGTGGCGGCGTCCTGGGCGTCGGCATGCCCTGGTCACCGAAGAACTGGCGGAAATAGTCATCGAAAGGCGAGCCGCCGTCGAAAGGAGAGGCATCGCTCATCGTTTCAGGCTGTGCCTTCATGACGGTGGTGACCGTCACCACCGCCGGCTTGTCGGCGGCAACGATGGGTGCGAACGAGCCATTGGGCGCGGTGATGCCGGCGACAGGCGTCTGGGTCGTCGGAATAGTGTTGCCCCCGCCTTGGGCAAAAGACATGACGAAGGGGGATATGATCAGCGCAGCGCCCAGCAAGGCCGCGACGCGATGCCTACGAAGGATATCTGACATGGTCGTTTGTCCGGGCGAGAGTTGATCCAGCGCCGTGGCCTCTCCCGTGCGGGGAAAATCGGTCATCGGCGTGTCGAGGTCGCAATTGCCCGTCTCGCCTACATGGCAGCCAACCGGATCGACGGCCTTGCATCTAGGGCGCGGATTCGCCCGATTTAGGGCTTTGGGCGACCTTACGAAGATTTAATATCCGCACGGCGGCAGCGTCGCAAAGTCGTCGGGCCCCGCCTTGCTGCCTCGCTGGAGCCTCAGCCACCGGCGGTTCGCTCGAGATAGGCCGTGGCAATCTCGCGCATGCGCTTGCCGTCGAAGCTCGGTCCGTGTCCTCCGTGACCGATGCGGATCGGCAAGTCGAGCAGGCGCTGCATCGTGCTGACATAGGCGGCTCGGTCAGAATCCGGCAGGTCGTCGATCAGCATGGCGTCGTAGATGGCATCGCCGCTGAAGAACAGGCCGTCGACCTCGTCGAACAGCGCGATCGAATCCGGTGAATGGCCCGGCAGATGCAGCACCCGGAACTGCCGGTCGCCGAGATCGATGACATCGCCCTCGTCCAGGGTTCGCGTCAACGGCGCGGGCGGGATCCTGTAGTCAGCCGACTTCCATCCGGGCGCCGGCAGTTTCGAGACGGCACCCTCGAGGTCATGGAACATGTAGGCGTAGGTCGCGGCCTCATCCATGGTCTCGAACTGCGCCGCGCTCATCCTTGGTCCTGCGCGCAACGGGAATTCATACAGCGAGCCTACATGGTCGAGATGGATGTGGGTGGCGACGACCAGCAGCGGCTTGCCCTCCGTCGTCTCGACCTGCGGCGCCAGCGGACAGATGCCCATACCGGTGTCGACCAGCAGGTCGGCATCGCGACCGCGCAGATGCCAGATATTGGCCCGAACATAGGCATGGACGAAGGGCTCGGTCAGCATCGTCGTCTTGTCGTCGACGACGTTCCTGCTGAACCAGCCCGGCATCAAGTGTGAGTCCGGCATGAGAAGTGAGCCGGGCATCAAGTGTGAGCCCGGCATCAGACGAAGGGCTTCCCGACCTTGTATTTTTCCGGCACCAGCCGCTTGAGATAGGCCATGCCGGCATCCGACAGCTGATTGACATCGGGCTTCATGAAACCGCCCGGCATGTGGCGTGTCTTGCCGGCGACGTTCTTGAGCGGCACTTTCTTCAGCACCGTTCTGGTGCCGTCATATTGCAGCGCCACCGAGCCGCCGCCCTGGTCGGCGACGGTGACGGCGAAAGCGCCGGCATCGAACGCCTCCTGCGCGTCGACCGCGCTGATGGCGCCGATATAGCCGCGCGGCATGTAGCCTAGCGCATCGACGCGGGCCCGCTTGCCCGGCAGGCCTTCGGCCAACGCGCGCTCGAGTGCGGCCGGCAGGTCGCTGCCCGACAGCTTGACGTTGCCGTGCGCGTCGCGCTCAAGCTTGTCCGGCGGCACCAGGCTTTCGACCAGGGCCTTGCCGTCGGCGGTGCTGACGCCTTCCGAAACGGCGACGATGCAGCGCTTGTGGCGATCGAGCGTGGCACGGACGTCGTCGATGAAGCCGGCGGCTGAGAATGGGCGCTCGGGCACGTAGACGAGGTGCGGGCCGCTGTCGGCGTCGAGCTGCCAGGCGGCGGCAGCCGCGGTCAGGAAACCCGCATGCCGGCCCATGACGATGCCGACATAGATGCCGGGCAGCGCACGGAAATCGAGATCGACGGAGAGGAAGGCGCCAGCGACGAACTCGGCCGCCGAAATGAAGCCCGGCGTGTGGTCGTTTTCCTCGAGATCATTGTCGATGGTCTTTGGCGCATGGACGAAGGCGATCTTGCCGCCGGCGGCATCGGTCAGGATCTGCTGCGTACCCGACGTGTCGTTGCCGCCGATATAGATGAAGGCGTCGGCGCCGGCCTTCTTCAGGCCGTTGAGGATGACATCGCAATAGGCGGCGTCGGGCTTGTCGCGGGTCGAGCCGAGGGCGGCGCTCGGCGTGCCGGCAATCAGCCGCAGCCGGTCCTCGGGGATGGCGGAAAGGTCGACATAATTGCCGTCACGGATGCCGCGCACACCATGGATGGAGCCCAGCACCTTGGCACCGGGATGCCGCTTGCGGATCTCTAGCGTCGCTCCGACAACCGTCTGGTTGATGACGGCGGTTGGGCCGCCGCCCTGCGCGATGACAAACGTTCCAGCCATGCTTGATTTCTCCCGGCGCGATGGTTTTCAAGGCACCTTGGCCTGTCTTGCCGCATCGCGCAACGGGAGTTTCGAGCGGCGCCAACACGCCGCATAAGCGTCAGACGACGACGACCGGATTTTTCTTGGAGATGCGGCTGTAGAGGTCGATGATGTCCTGGTTGATCAGGCGCACGCAGCCCGACGACATCGCCTGGCCGATGCTCCACCATTCGGGCGAGCCGTGGATGCGATAGCCGGTGTCCTTGCCGTCCTGGTAGATGTAGAGGGCACGCGCGCCGAGCGGATTGGTGAGGCCGCCGGGCTGTCCGGCTTGCCATTTCACCAGTTCAGGCTTGCGGGCAATCATCTCCGGCGGCGGCGTCCAGGTCGGCCATTCCCTGCCGTACTGGATGTTGGCGCGACCCGACCAGCGGAAACCATCCTTGCCGATGCCGACGCCGTAGCGAATGGCGTCGCCACCCGGCTGGACGAGATAGAGCATGCGCTCCTTGAGATGGACGACGATGGTGCCGGGCGCCTCGCCTGTCGTGTCGACGACAATCTGGCGGCGGAATTCCGGCTTGACCTTCAGATACGGCACTTCCGGCACGTTGAAGCCACCATCCGTCATCGCGGCATACATCACGCCGGGGCTGGTGATGTTCTTGTCGACGCTGATGCTTGGCCGGATCGGCCGCACGGAACCCGTGGTGACGTCGTCGAGCTCGAGCGCCGGCAGACCCAAGCCCGAGGTCGAGCAACCGGCGGCGCTCAGCAGCGCGAGCGCCCCTGCCCCGGACAGGATGGCACGGCGGGAAAGATGATGATCGGTTTCGATTGCGTCGCCATTTCGCGGCGGCGTCAGACCTTCCGGCAACTCACGCATATACCCAGACCCTACGCTGTCGGCGGGAAGCACGGTCCGGCCGGATAGCGGGCATTTTCATCATTCATGGTTGATAAAGCGTGAAGACCTTGCACAGCCTGCATTTGCGCATGGCCTTGACGATGTCCGACCTTCTTGCCTGGGCTTGAACGAAGGCTGCTGCACAAAAAGACCTCGGTCGGGTCATATTCCCGGCACTGGTGTTTCCTACTTCTCAAGCGATCAGCGAGGGGCCTCCATGTGCAAGACCTTAAAAACCGACATCAAGCTTTTTGCCGCTGCCATTGTCGCGGCGGCAACGGTTCTCGGCGCAAACGTCAGCCTGGCCGATATCGTGAGCACGCTGAGCGGCGCGAACTGACATCGATCTGCCGCTGGCGCAGTTAGGGAAATCGCCTCTTTACACTCCCGGGCCTCAGGATTTATCCTCTTCTTTAAGCTCAAAGGAGATGAGCATGTCCTTCGAAAACTGGGCCGCCTTCGGCGCTGCATCGACGATCCTTCTCATCATTCCGGGTCCGACCATCCTTCTCGTCGTGTCCTACGCGCTGGGCCAGGGCTGGCGCACCGCCTTGCCGATGGCGATCGGCGTGGCGCTGGGCGACTTCACGGCGATGACCTTGTCGATGCTGGGTATCGGCGCGCTGCTGGCGGCTTCGGCGACCGTCTTCACCATCCTGAAGCTGATCGGCGCCGGCTATCTGATCTATCTCGGCGTGAAACTGTTTCGCGCAGGCGGCGCGCTGAAAGCCGAACCGCGCACCGACGCGGTCTCCTCGGCCAAGATGATGGCGCACGCCTGGCTGGTCACCGCGCTCAATCCGAAAAGCATCACCTTCTTCGTCGCCTTCCTGCCGCAGTTCCTCGACCGGTACGCCGATTTCTGGACGCAGATGCTGATCTTCGAGACGACCTTCCTGGCGCTCGCCTTTGCCAATGCTTTCGGCTATGCGCTGATCGCCTCACGCGCACGCAACGTGGTGCGCAATCCCAAGGCGATCCGCATCTTCAACCGCACCGGCGGCACGCTGCTGGTTGGCGCCGGCATCGCCACGGTGGCGATGCGTTCCAGCAATTAGGCTCTCTGTCTGACCGTGACCCCGAAACTGTTTTTCGGGGTCATGACCGGCCTTACCATTTGACGCTGAACCCCAGATTGCCTTCGAGGATCCGACGCTCGTCGCCGCCGAGATTGGTGGTGTAGTCGCCGGTGGCGAAGATGCTGACCTTGTCCGTCACCTTGGCGATCACACCGCCACCGAATTCGAACGAGGTCGATCTGCCCTCGGTGGAGATATCGGTGGTGTCGAAATTGACATGGCTCGTGCCGCCGAAATCGTGCCAGATGTTGGCCTTGAGGTACGGCTGCAGCGCCATGCCATTGATCGTTGTTTCGCCTTGCAGCCGTGCGCCGAGCCGGCCGGTCACGCTGCCGTCCGTATCAAAGGAAACCGAAGCAAAGCGGTCCAACGCATCGTCGAGCGACAGTTGCTGCCAGACCAGTTGCGCCTGCGGTTCAAGCGTCCAGCCTTGCCCCAGCGCGATGGGATAGCCGCCTTCCAGCGAAGCGGTGATGCCGGTCCCGCCGACATCGATGCCGATGTCGCGCGACGATGTTGCGTTTCCACCGAAGAAGGTAGCCATGAGGACGCCGTCCAGGTACCAGCCACCCTGGCCGATCCGGGTCCAGTAGCCGCCGACGCTGGTGCCGTTGATATCCATGCTGCCGACGGACAGATCGTTCCAGCCCAGCGCCTGGCCGCGCACGTCGCCATTCATGCTGGCATAGGCGACGACCAGGCCGGCGCGATCGGTCTGGCCCGACGCGGTTTCGCGGCCGAACAGATCGAAGCCCGCCTGAAGGCCGAACAGGGTGCCGTCGAAGGACGGCGATACCGTTCCTGAATATGCCATCTTGCTGTCCTGACCGAAGATGCGGCCCCAGACCGGCGACAACTCGGTGTTCGACAACAGGCTCTGCTCGCCGCGCCGTTCGTGGAAGGTGCCGAGCGTCGTCATCGCCAGATGTTCGGCGACCGGCGGCAAGGCCGAATAGACCGGAACCTCGATGCGATAGAGCAGGATCTCCTCGCCCGCCGCTGGTGTCGGTAGGTCGGGCACCTCCGTTGGCACCACCGGCGGCGGCGGGGGCGGATCTGCCACTGGTGCCGGCGGTGGTGCCGGTGGTGTCGCGGGCGGCGGATCGGTCGGCACGACCGGCGGCGCCGGATCAACCGGATCGGGGTCGCCGGGGGTGGATTCCGGCGGCGGCGGCGGCGCAGGGTCGATGGGCGGCGGCGGCGGCGGTTCGGCCGCCGGCGGCTCAGGTTCCGGCGGCGGAGCAGGTTCCAGCACCGGCGGGGCTGCGGCCGGCGGGGCCGGCGTGTTCAGCGTCGAGCGCAGGTACCAGTTCTCCTCGCTGCCGGCGCTGACGCCGCCCTTGAACAGGTAATATTCGAAGGCACCGGCGGCGACCGGGGCGTCGAGCGCAAATGTCGTGGCGCCCGAGGTGGCGCCGTTGATTGCCTGGACGACCATGATGCCGTCCTGCGTGGTCGCAGCCCCCGCGCCGCCGAGATTGACCACGGAGATGCCGGTCGAACCGGAAGCCGTTCCGCTCGACAGGACCAACTTGTCGGATGCGGAGGAATCATCACCGAGCTCGGTCTGGATAAGCAGCAGGCCACCCAGGCCGACATAATTGCCCGAAATCGTCAGGCTGTCGGTGGCACCGGTGCTGCCATTGGTCAGGTCGATGCGTCCGGCATTGGTGACCTGCGCCAACTGACCCGCCGTAAACGCCTGGATCGCCGCGTTGAAACCGCCGCCATAGAGCGTGCTTGCGGCATCGACACTGAGCGAACCTGTGCCGGTGCCGCTGTCGCCGAGCACCAGATTGCCGTCGAGCGTCAGCTCGGTGTCATTGGTGGCGTCGATGCTTTCCCAGTTCTGGAGCCGGCTGATCCCATCCAGTTTGACGTTGTCCAGGGTGAGCGCGTCGGTGCCGAGACCACCCGATATGGTATTCGTGGCACCGAGATTGGCGTTGGTGAGGTTGCTGAGTTCGGCGGTGTCGTTGTCGCCGCCGAGGTCGACGGCGCCATAGATGATGCCGCCACCGTTCCAGACGAAACTGTCGGCGCCAAAGCTCATTAGTATATCGCCACCGACCGTACCGCCGGTGACCGTGACGCTGTCGTTGCCGCCGCTGACGCTGATGTTGCCGCCGATGGTGCCGCCCGACAGGATGATCATGTCCTTGTCGAAGCCGGTGACGAGGTTGCGGTCGATGGTGCCGCCGGACATGTTGAAGTAATTCTGATCGAGCTTCATGTTGACGCGGCCGATGCGGCCACCGGTCATCACGGCACGGTCGCCATCGTCGAAGAAATCGACGATGCGCCCGCCGGTCATGGTGAACGTGTCCAGGCCATCGCCCTGGTTGAGCGAACCGATCTGGCCGCCGCTCATGTTGAAGTCGTCGATGCCGGCGCCCTGCTGGACATTGCCGGCGACGGTACCCGCGCCGATGGTGAAAAAATCGGTGCCGCCACCCTGATCGACGGTGCCGGTGATGGCGCCTGACTGCATATCGATGCGGTCCGTGCCGACACCAAAGGTGACATTGCCTGATATCTGCCCGGTGCCCCCGGCGGGAAAATTGAGCGTGTTGTCGCCATCGGGATCGGCGAGGCTGCCGCCTGAATCGCCGCTGTCGCAGGTGTAAACGGTGTTTCCGGCGGATGGACCCAGCACGCATGCGGCAAACGCGGCGGAGTTGGGCAGCAACGCAAAAGCCGTAGTTGAGAGGATGCTAATAAGCCACGGGTGTAGCGGATGCGGCTTTCGCCGTAGCGAAGCAACTGCCACCTGCACATCCTCCGAATGACTGTTCGGAAGTGAGTTCTTCATATGCCGCATCGCGTCCCCTCTCGATTCGCGATTTCCAGCCCCCGCCAGTCGCCGTAATGAAGACACAATTCATTCGCTTTTACAAAGCCTAATCTGCCCCGCATGGTTGCTAAACTGCAAAGACTACTCAAATGACCTGGCGTAGCGCGCGGTTGGCGTTGCCGTGGCCCATGCTTTAGGATCGGTTTGGGCCGAAGGATCGAGGGCCTGTCACGGGTCGATAAAAGGACATCGCATGGCAACCAGGGACGCATTCGGCCTGGCACTTTCGGGCGCCACGGAGGCGGGATTCACCCCCTACAGCCAGGCAGTGCGTGAACTGCAGTGCTTCGTCGGCGATCCCGTAGCCTCCGTCGACCGCGCCATCGCGGAAAATCCCGGCTTCGTCATGGCGCATGTCTTCAAGGGTTATCTGTTCGGCCTCGCCACCGAGCGGGAGGCGACGGCCGTGGCCAAGGCCTGCCATGAGACCGCACTGCCGCTTGCCGCGACCACGCGCGAGCGGGCGCATGTCTCGGCCCTTGGGCATCTCGCCAGCGGACGATGGCATCAAGCCAGCCGCGTTCTCGAGGACGTCGCCATCGAGACCCCCCGCGACGGGCTGGCGCTGCAGGTCGGCCACCAGATCGATTTCTTCACCGGCAATGCCCGCATGCTGCGCGACCGCATCGCGCGGGCCCTGCCGTCATGGCAAAGCGGCATGCCCGGCTACCACGCCATGCTCGGCATGCAGGCCTTCGGGCTGGAGGAAATGGGTGACTATGTCAGGGCCGAGCAGCTTGGCCGCGCGGCGGTCGACATGGAGCCGCGCGATGGCTGGGCCCAGCACGCCGTCGCCCATGTCATGGAAATGCAGAGCCGGCAAAGGGATGGCATCGCCTGGATGCAGGCCAACCCGGAAGCGTGGACAAGGGAGAGCTTCCTGCAGGTGCACAATTGGTGGCACCTGGCGCTGTTCCATTACGATCTCGGCGAAACCGACGCGGTGCTGGCCCTCTATGACGGCCCTATCTACAGCGTGCAATCGACGATGGCGCTCAACATGGTCGATGCCTCGGCAGTCCTGTGGCGGCTCGCCCTGGGCAGCGTCGATGTCGGCGACCGCTGGGCAGCGCTTGCCGCCAATTGGCGCAAGGCCGGAGCGGGCCTTTATGCCTTCAACGATGCCCACGCGATGATGGCCTTTGTCGGTGCAGGGTTCGATGCGCCGGCCCTCGCTTTGCTCGAGGCGCAGCGCGAGGCCATGCGTGGCAGCGACGACAATGCGGCTTTCACGCGGGATGTCGGCCATCCGCTGACGCTCGCCATCAAGGCATTCGGTGAGGGCAGCTACACTGAGGCCGTGCGCCTGATCCGGCCGATCCGCTCGATCTCCCATCGCTTCGGCGGCAGCCACGCTCAGCGCGATGTTATCGACCTGACGCTGATCGAGGCAGCGTTGCGCGCCGGTGACGGTGCGCTGGCCAGGGCGCTCACGGCGGAGCGTTCGATGGCGCGGCCCGACAGTCCGCTGTCAGCGCTGTTTGTGCGACGCGCCGCCGATTTGTCGGAGAATTGACCCGAAGCGGATCTTGTTTTAAAAACTGACCAAGCCAGATTTTTTCGAGACCCGAAAAAATTAACTGGCGTGGGAGGAAGACATGTATCTGGGCCTCGATCTCGGGACGTCGGGCGTCAAGGCGCTGCTGATCGATGCCGGGCAAACCGTCATCGGTTCCGGCCATGCGTCGATCGACGTGTCGCGGCCGCATCCCGGCTGGTCGGAACAAAACCCGGACAACTGGATCCGCGCCTGCGAAGAGGCGATTGCCGACCTCAGGGCCAGGCATCCAAAAGAGTTCGCCGCGGTCAAGGGCATCGGCCTGTCCGGCCACATGCATGGCGCCACGCTGCTCGACGCCGCCGACAAGGTGCTGCGTCCTTGCATCCTGTGGAACGACACGCGCAGTCATGCCGAGGCGGCTGTCCTCGATGCCGATCCGCGCTTCCGCGCCCTGACCGGCAACATCGTCTTTCCCGGTTTCACCGCGCCGAAGCTTGCCTGGGTGAAGAACAACGAACCCGCTGTCTTCGCCAAGGTCGCAAAAGTGCTGCTGCCCAAGGATTTCCTGCGGCTCTGGCTTTCGGGCGAACACATTTCGGAAATGTCGGATTCTGCCGGCACGTCCTGGCTCGATGTCGGCAAGCGGCGCTGGAGTGCGGACCTGCTCGCGGCGACATCGCTCGATGAAAAGCAGATGCCGTCGTTGGTCGAGGGCACGGCGAAGGCAGGCGCTCTGCGCAGCGAATTGGCATCGAAATGGGGCGTCCAGGCCGGCATTCCGATCGCCGGCGGCGCCGGCGACAATGCAGCGTCAGCCTGTGGCATGGGCACGGTCGGCGCCGGCCACGCTTTCGTTTCGCTCGGCACATCGGGCGTGCTGTTTGCCGCCAATGCTTCCTACCTGCCCAACCCGGCAAGTGCCGTGCATACCTTCTGTCACGCGCTTCCGAACACCTGGCATCAGATGGGGGTCATCCTGTCGGCGACGGATTCGCTCAACTGGCTGTCCGAAATCACCGGGAAGAGCGCCGGCGAATTGACCGCTCAGCTCGGCGACACATTGAAGGCGCCCAGCGGCGTGTCCTTCCTGCCTTATCTTTCGGGTGAGCGCACACCCTACAATGATGCCGCC
Organism: Mesorhizobium sp. M0227; assembly: GCF_040321855.1. NCBI lineage: Bacteria > Pseudomonadati > Pseudomonadota > Alphaproteobacteria > Hyphomicrobiales > Phyllobacteriaceae > Mesorhizobium > Mesorhizobium sp. M0227. The sequence goes on from NZ_JAMYSJ010000007.1 coordinate 265,605, forward strand.
ATTCGCGGCGCGTTCACCGGGCTGGCGCATGAATCGAGCCGTGCCGTGCTGACCCAGGCCGTGCTGGAGGGTGTGGCCTTTGCCTTCCGCGACAGCCTCGAAGCCCTGGCCACGGCCGGCACGACCTTGACGCGGGTGACGGCGATCGGCGGCGGCTCGCGCTCGCACTACTGGTTGAAGGCGATTGCCACCGCGCTTCAACTGCCTGTCGACATTCCCGCCGACGGCGATTTCGGCGCCGCCTTTGGTGCCGCACGGCTCGGTCTGATTGCGGCAACGGATGCCGATCCGCTGGCTGTGTGCACGGCGCCCAGGACGGATGCTACCGTTGAACCGGACGCTGCGCTCGCTGGGGCGTATGCGGATGCATATCAGCGCTACCGGTCGCTGTACCCGGCAATTAAGAGCGTGACCGCGTGAGTGAGCGCGAGGCACCCCCCTCTGCCCTGCCGGGCATCTCCCCCGCAAGGGGGGAGATCAGCAGCTTTGACGGCGGCGCCAGTCTTGCAACGTGGCTAATAGGCGAAGGCGCGGATGCCCGCCAATCTCCCCCCTTGCGGGGGAGATGGCCGGCAGGCCAGAGGGGGGCGCTTCACGCCCGCCTGCCCCAGAAGTCCTCACTGCGCCGGCACCTTGTCGAGAAAGCCGGTGACGCTCTTCAGGCGGCCGTTCTCGATGATTCCGATGTCGGTACCTTCGATCACCGAAGGCGTCCCCTCAGGTCCGAGATTCCACGAGAAGCGGATCTTGTCGGCAAAACCGTCCGGCGTGCCCTTCAGCGAGAACCGGAAGCCGGCAAAGCGCTGCTGCACGCCGTCGATCAGAGCCGCGACGCCTTCATGGCCGTCGCCCTGCATGAGCGGATCACGATAGCTGACGTCTTCCGTGAAGGTCGCCTTGAGCAATTCGGCCCGGCGGCCGGCATCGCTTTCGTTCCAGGCGGTGATGTAGTTTTCAGCGATCTTGGTGAGGTCGGTCATGGTCTGTCTCCTTCATTTGACGGTTTTGACATGACCCTTTTCGACCAGCGCTGGCCTGAAACCAATTACGCCTGAGGTAATGGCGGCAGAACTTTGTGAGAGGACAGAAATCATGAGCAGCGGATTTTTCGGCGACATCAAGAAAATCAAATATGAAGGGCCGGATTCGACCAATCCGCTGGCCTATAGGTTCTACAATCCCGACGAGGTCGTCGCCGGCAAACGGCTGGAAGACCATCTGCGCTTCGCCGTCGCCTACTGGCACTCCTTTGCCTGGCCGGGCGGCGATCCGTTCGGCGGCCAGACCTTCGACCGGCCGTGGTTTCCCAAGGCAGGCGGCACCGACACGATGGAGCTGGCAAAACTGAAAGCGGACGTCGCCTTCGAGATGTTCTCGCTGCTCGGCGCGCCCTATTTCTGCTTCCATGACGCCGATGTGCGGCCGGAGGGCAAGGATTTTTCCGAAAGTGCCGCGCGCCTCGACGAGATCGCCGATTACTTCGCGGGGAAGATGAAGCAGACCGGCGTCAAGCTGCTTTGGGGCACCGCCAATCTGTTCTCCAATCGCCGCTTCATGTCGGGTGCGGCCACCAATCCCGATCCGGATGTCTTTGCCTACGCGGCGGCGACGGTAAAAAGCTGCATCGACGTCACCAAGCGGCTGAAGGGCGAAAACTACGTGCTGTGGGGCGGGCGCGAAGGCTATGAGACGCTGCTCAACACCGACCTCGCGCGCGAGCAGGAACAGGCCGGCCGGTTCCTCAGCATGGTCGTCGACTACAAGCACAAGATCGGTTTCAAGGGCACGATCCTGATCGAGCCGAAGCCGCAGGAGCCGACCAAGCATCAGTACGATTACGATGTCGCCACGGTCTACGGCTTCCTCAAGCGCTTCGGGCTGGAGAAGGAGGTCAAGGTCAATATCGAGCAGGGCCACGCCATCCTGGCCGGCCATTCCTTCGAGCACGAACTGGCTCTGGCCAACGCGCTCGGCATTTTCGGTTCGATCGATATGAACCGCAACGACTACCAGTCGGGCTGGGACACCGACCAGTTCCCCAACAACGTGCCGGAAATGGCGCTGGCCTACTACCACGTCTTGCAGGCCGGCGGGTTCAAGACCGGCGGCACCAATTTCGACGCCAAGCTGCGCCGCCAATCGCTCGATCCGCAGGACCTGCTGATCGGCCATATCGGCGGCATGGATTCTTGCGCACGCGGCCTGAAAGCCGCGGCCCGCATGGTCGAGGACAAGGCGCTGTCAGCGCCGCTGGCCGAACGTTATGCCGGCTGGAACACGGCCGAGGGCAAGGCGATGCTCGCCGGCAAGCGTACGCTTGAGGATATCGCCGAGCGTGTCGTCAAGAAGAAGATCGAGCCGCAGCCGAGGTCCGGCCGCCAGGAACTGCTGGAAAATATCGTCAACCGCTACGTGTAAGGCGAGCGCCGCTCCATCTCTGGGCCGACATCCGGCACCACTGGCTGAAAGCCGCCGCCATCGCCATCTGCTAGTCAGCCCACTTCGCGAGAGGCTGCCGAGGATCGCACAGATCTTCGGCAGCCAGCGTGTGATCAAGATGCCACGCGTGTCGCCGAAAGAGGGCCCGTGCGGCAGCCTTTATTTTATGCATGTCGCCCAAAATCGCTGTGCGCTTTTGGGCGACATGCATTGGCGGGAGACGGAAAATGGCAGACGATCGAATCATCGTGCGCCCGGCGCAGGCGAGCGATATTCCGGCGTTGAAGCAGGTGCTGCATGAAACCTTCGAAGGCACATGGCTGCCGAACATCACCGAAGCAGCGGCGCGGCGCTATGTCGAGACGGATATTGGCGGGCGCTATGTCGACCAGAGCTGGCCTGAATTCGCCGTTGCCGAGATCGATGGCGAGGTCGCCGGCCTGATCCATTGGCGCGCGGATTTCATCGAGGCCCTGCACGTCATGGCGTCCCGTCAAGGCCAAGGTGTCGGCCGCAAGCTGCTTTCCCATGCCGAACAGGCGATCGGCGCCGCCGGATTGGCGCAGGCCCGGCTGGAAACCGACACGTTCAACCTGCCCGCACAAGCACTCTACAAGGCGGTCGGCTATATCGAAAAAAACCGCTATCCAGACGACGAATGGGACAGTGGCTTCACCACGGTGCTGTTCGAAAAGCGGCTGTAGATTTCTCCTTGACCTGACCTGCCAAGGCGCAGGAACAGCTTTGCGCATGGCCCGGTCCCGCGACATGGTTTTGCCCTTCGACGCCCTTCAATGACCTCGCTCTTGCCTTCAAACTGCCGTCACGAATCTCGTATAAGACTGGCTCGTGGCGGGAGAGGAAGAAGGAGGCGAACCGATATGCAGAACGAACGTGAAATCGACGCCCTGCTCTCACCTGGCGAGGCCGGATCGATCATCGATAGACTGATGGCAATGCCGCATCCGAAGGATGGCACGCGCCGCTCGAACGAGTGGGACCGCGCCGTCGCCAGCCGTTTTGAGACCCACCTTGCTAAACAGATGCGCTCGCAGATCGATGGCGGCAGCGGCCGTCAGGACGCGGCCTGATCTTTCCGATTTTGTGCATATGGTCGTCCTTTCGGTCGACCTGCACTCAGCCCCGGCGCAGCCTGACCGGCGCTTCACCGAAAGCCCTTGAAAACGCCCTAGAAAATGCCGCGGCGGACGAAAATCCGGTCCGCCCGGCAATGTCGGCCATCGCCACTCTGGTGTCGACCACCAGCCGGCGGGCAGCACCCAGGCGCAGCCTGAGATAATAGGCGCCTGGCGTCTCGCCGATCGACTTGCGAAAGATGCTTTCCAGCGTCCGTGCCGTCACCCCGGCACGTTTTGCCACCGCTTCTATGGTGAGCGGCTGGTCGACATGCGATTCCATAAGCCGGATGGCTTGCGCCAGCCGCGGATCGTAGCCGTCGAGCCGGCCAAGCGAGACCAGTGGCTGGGCGTCGGTCGCGGCACGCGCCTGGTCATAGATGAAGACGCTGGCGACATCGAGCGCGACGGCCATGCCCAGCCGCGTGCGAATGAGATGCAGCATCAGGTCGAAGGTCGGCGACGCGCCGCCCGACGTGAACACCGGCCCGTCTATGACGTAGCGGTCCGGACGCACGTCGACGCCGGGGAAGGCCGAGGAAAAATCCTCCATGTCCTCCCAATGGGTGGTGGCGCTGCGCCCTTCCAGCAGGCCGGCGCGCGCCACCAGCCAGGTGCCGGCCTCGACACCGCCGCACGCGCGGGCCGTACGCGCAGCCCGGCGCAGTCCGGACAACAGAGCCGAGGTTGCATAATTCTGGGTGCCGAAGCCGGCGACGACGACAAGGACGTCGGTCGGCTCGCCCGCGTCGAAACGGCCACTGACCGCCACCGGCAGGCCGCATGTGGTGACCGGAGCCTCGCCAGTGACGGAGACCAGCTTGAAATCGAACAAGGTCTCGCCGGCGATACGGTTGGCGGCGCGCAGCGGATCGACGGCTGAGGCCACGCACATGATGGACGAGCCGGAAAACACCAGCAGCGTCACCTTGAGCGGCAGGCGCTCGGCACGAAAGATCGTTGGCTTTTCGCTTTTCGTCATGGAAGCTTCGTAAAACGCAAAACAGTTTCCGGCAAGTCGGGCATTGTTGTGGTCTGTTTCTATCGGAGGAGAGTTCCATGCCGCTTGCGATGAACCGTGAGGTTTTCATTACCTGTGCCGTGACGGGATCCGGTGGGTCGCAGGACCGCAGCCCGCATGTGCCGCGCTCGCCCAAGCAGATCGCGGATTCGGCCATTGATGCGGCCAAGGCGGGCGCTGCCATCGTCCACTGCCATGTGCGTGACCCTGAAACCGGCAAGCCGAGGCGCGACGTGCATCTCTACCGCGAAGTGACCGAGCGCATCCGCGAGGCAGAAGTCGACGTCATCCTGAACCTGACCGCCGGCATGGGCGGCGACATGGTGTTCGGATCGCCGGAAGCGCCGCTGCCGCTCAACGAAAAAGGCACCGACATGGGCGGCGCCACCAACCGCATGGAACATGTGCGCCAGTGCCTGCCGGAAATCTGCACGCTCGACTGCGGCACCATGAATTTCGCCGAAGCCGATTATGTCATGACCAACACGCCCGGCATGCTGCGCGCCATGGGCGGCATGATGACGGCGCTCGGCGTCAAGCCGGAGATCGAGGCCTTCGACACCGGCCATCTGTGGTTCGCCAAGCAACTGGTCGAGGAAAAGGTGCTGAACCCGGATGCGCTGGTGCAGCTCTGCATGGGCGTGCCGTGGGGTGCGCCTGACGACCTCAACACCTTCATGGCCATGGTCAACAATGTCCCGTCCACCTGGAACTGGTCGGCCTTCGCCATCGGCCGCAACCAGATGGCCTATGCCGCGGCGGCGGTGCTGGCCGGTGGCAATGTCCGGGTAGGTCTCGAAGACAATCTGTGGCTCGACAAGGGCGTGCTGGCGACCAATGCTCAGCTGGTCGAGCGTGCCGCCAGCATCGTCACCAATCTGGGCGCCAGGATTCTTGGGCCGGAAGAGGTGCGGCAAAAGCTCAACCTCACCAAGCGGGCGCCGATCGCGGCATAACTTATTCATCGGGAGGGGCGGCATGACTACCGTAAAATTCACCGCGATGAAGGATGGCGACCGGGACGACTACGAGTTCCTGACCGCGCATGAGATCGACTATGCGGCAAGGACCGGCGAGCGGCTGCTCGATGCGCTGGTCCAGCTCGACGCGGGCCTGTCGGGCTACAAGATCACCCGGCTCGGCCATTCGCTGCAGGCGGCGACGCGTGCCTGGCGCGACGGCGCCGACACCGACTGGATCGCCTGCGCGCTGCTGCACGACATCGGCGACATTTACGCGCCATACAATCACGACGAATATGCCGCTTCGATCCTGAAACCCTTCGTGCGCGAACAATGCACCTGGGTGGTGGAAAAGCATGGCGACTTCCAGCGGCTCTACTATGCCCATCATCTGGGCGGTAACCGCCATGCGCGCGACCGCTTTGCCGGCCACGCCTATTTCGACGATTGCGACCAGTTTTGCGAACGCTGGGACCAGTCGAGCTTCGACCCCGACTATGACACGCTGCCGATCGAATTGTTCCGGCCCTTCGTGCTCGAAGTCTTTGCCCGCAAGGCCTACGACCCGTCCGTGATCCGCGCCGGCGAACGCGTGCCGCTCATCGATCCCGCAACAGCCACGACAAGAGCCGGAGCTTCCGCATGAGCATCATCAACAAGGCAGCCGCCATCGGTGGCGGCGTCATCGGCGCCGGCTGGGTGGCGCGCCTGCTGCTCAACGGCATCGACGTGTCGATCTTCGATCCCGATCCCGAGGCATCGCGCAAGGTCGGCGAAGTGATGAAGGGCGCGCGGCGCGCCTACAAGCAGATGGTGCCCGGCGGCCTGCCCAAGGAGGGCAAGCTGACCTTCGCCAAGACCATCGCCGAGGCGGTCGCCGATGCCGACTTCATCCAGGAGAGCGTGCCGGAGCGGCTTGACCTCAAGCACCGCGTGCTGGCCGAGATCGATACCCATGCGCCGGCCAACGCCATTGTCGGCTCCTCGACCTCGGGCATCAAGCCGACCGACATGCAGGTGGCGATGAAGAAGCACCCGGAGCGGCTGGTCGTCGGGCATCCGTTCAACCCCGTTTACCTCTTGCCGCTGGTCGAGATCGTCGGCGGCGAACAGACCTTCCCAGAGGCGATCGAGGTCGCCAAGGAAATGTATGCCTCGATCGGCATGAAGCCGGTGGTGATCCGCAAGGAGATCGAGGCCTTCGTCGGCGACCGCCTGCTCGAAGCGGCATGGCGCGAGGCGCTGTGGCTGATCAAGGACGGCATCTGCACGGTCGAGGAACTCGACGACATCATGCGCTACGGCTTCGGCCTGCGCTGGGCGCAGATGGGCATGTTCCAGGTCTATCGCGTCGCCGGCGGCGAGGCCGGCATGCGCCACTTCATGGCGCAGTTCGGGCCCTGCCTGAAATGGCCATGGACCAAGCTGATGGATGTGCCGGAGTTCAACGACGAGTTGGTCGACCTGATCGCCACGCAGTCGGACGACCAGGCGCATGGCCTGTCGATCCGCGAACTGGAAAAGATCCGCGACGATAATCTGGTCGCCATCATGGACGCGCTGTCGAAGCAGAACAAAGGCAAGGGCTGGGGCGCTGGCGCCCTGCACAAGGACTATACTAGGCAGTTGGCCAAACTGGCGGCGAAGAAGCCCACGGCCTCCAAGGCGGCCGAGAAGGCCAAGGCGTTGAAGCCGGTGAAAAAAGCCGAGAAGCCGAAGAAAAAGACCGGCAAGAAGAAGGGCTGAAGCATGGATTTCGGGCTGTCGGAAGAACAGAGGCTCATCGTCGAGACGACGAAGGCGTTCGTCGAGAACGAGCTATACCCGCATGAGCGCGAGGTCGAGCGCACCGGCGTGCTGCGCCGCGACCTGATCGAGGAGATCAAGGTCAAGGCGATCGAAGCCGGGCTCTATGCCGCCAACATGCCGGCCGATGTCGGCGGCGCTGGCCTGGATACGGTGACCTGGCTGCTCTACGAAAAGGAACTCGGCCGCGCCAACTATGCGCTGCACTGGACCTGCGTGGCGCGGCCCTCCAACATCCTCTTGGCCGGCACGCCCGAGCAGCGCGAGAAGTATCTGTTCCCCTGCATCCGCGGCGAGAAATGGGACTGCCTGGCGATGACCGAGCCGGGCGCCGGCTCCGACCTGCGCGGCATGAAGGCGACCGCCGTGCAGGACGGCGACGACTGGGTGCTGAACGGCACCAAGCATTTTATCTCCCACGCCGACCTCGCCGACTTTGCCATCGTTTTCATGGCCTCAGGCGAAGAGGATTCGCCGCGCGGCAAGCGCAAGAAGATCACCGCCTTCTTCGTCGACAAGGGCACCAAAGGCTTCACCGTCCGCGATGGCTACCGCAACGTCTCGCATCGCGGCTACACCAACGCCATCCTCGAATTCGACGATTGCCGGCTTCCCGCCGCCCAAGTGTTGGGCGAAGTCCACAAAGGGTTCGACGTCGCCAATTCATGGCTCGGCGCCACCCGCCTGCAGGTCGGCGCCACTTGCCTCGGCCGTGCCGAACGAGCGCTTGGTCATGCCGTGGAATACGCAGCACAACGCCAGCAGTTCGGCCAGCAGATCGGCAAATTCCAGGGCGTGTCGTTCAAACTCGCCGACATGGCGACCGAACTGAAGGCCGCCGACCTGATGGTGTTCGAAGCCGGCTGGAAGTACGATCAGGGCACCGTCACCGATCAGGACATGGCCATGGCCAAGCTGAAGGCCACCGAAATGCTTGCATACGTTGCCGATGAAGCGATCCAGATCCATGGCGGCATGGGGCTGATGGACGATTTGCCGCTGGAGCGCATCTGGCGCGACGCGCGCGTCGAGCGCATCTGGGAGGGCACGTCGGAAATCCAGCGCCACATCATTTCACGGGCGCTGCTGCGTCCGTTTGGGGCATAACATATGCATAAACTTGAGCGTCTCCTGCGGCCGAAATCGGTTGCCGTGTTCGGCGGTGCGCAGGCCGCGGCCGTCGTCGCCCAATCGATCAAGATGGGCTTTGCCGGCGAGATCTGGCCGGTGCATCCGACCAAGGACGAGGTCGCCGGCCGCAAGGCCTATCGCTCGGTCGCCGACCTGCCGGCCGCGCCGGACGCCGCCTTTGTCGGCGTCAACCGGCATTTGACCATAGAGGTGGTCAAGGCGCTGGCCGAACGCGGCGCCGGCGGCGCCGTCTGCTTTGCCGCCGGCTTCCTCGAAACCGAGGCCTATGACGACGACGGCGAGCGGCTGCAGGCCGAGCTGGTCGGGGCGGCCGGCTCGATGCCGATCATCGGGCCGAATTGCTACGGCCTGATCAATTATGCCGACGGCGCGCTTCTGTGGCCCGACCAGCATGGCGGGATAAGACTGGCCGAGGGCGGCAAGGGCGTCGCCATCATCACCCAGTCCTCCAACATCGCCATCAACATGACGATGCAAAGGCGCGGCCTGCCGATCGCCTTCCTGATGACCGCCGGCAACCAGGCGCAGACCGGCCTGTCCGAAATGGCGCTCGGCCTGATCGAGGACGAGCGGGTCACGTCGCTCGGCCTGCATATCGAGGCTTTCGATTCGGTAGCCGGCTTCGAGCGGCTGGCGGCACGGGCGCGCGAGCTGAAGAAGCCGATCATCGCCATGAAGGTCGGCCGTTCCGAACAGGCCAGGCAGGCGACTGTCTCGCATACCGCCTCGCTGGCCGGCTCGGACGCGGCCTCGGGTGCGTTCCTGCGGCGGCTCGGCATTGCGAGAGTCGATTCGATCCCCGCCTTCATCGAGGCGCTGAAGCTGCTGCACATCACCGGCCCGCTGCCAGGCTATAGGCTGTCGTCGATGAGCTGCTCCGGCGGCGAGGCCTCCGTCATGGCCGACAGCGCCGAAGGGCGCTGGGTCAATTTCCCTGTGCTGATCGACAGCCACCGCGCCCATGTCAAATCGACGCTCGGGCCGCTGGTCGCGGTCGCCAATCCCTTGGACTATCACACCTTCATCTGGAACAACGAGCCGGCGATGACCGCCACCTTCACCGCCATGGTGTCGGGCGGCTTCGACCTCAACATGCTGGTGCTCGATTTTCCGCGCCCCGACCGCTGCTCGGTCACCGACTGGTGGACGACGCTGCGCGCCTTCGAATCGGCGCTGAAGACCAACAAGGCGCATGGCGCGATCGTCTCCTCGTTGCCGGAGAACCTGCCGGAGGAATACACGGCCGAGTTGATGGCGCGCGGCATGGTGCCGTTGTTCGGCATTTCGGAAGCCATGGATGCCGCCGGGGCGGCGGCCTTCATCGGCTGGGCTTGGGCTGAACCGCAGGCGCAGCCGATCGACACGTCCGCATCCGGTGCGCCTGGCGGCGACCACGTCACGCCCGATGAGGCCGAGGCGAAGTCACGGCTGATCAAGGCCGGCCTGCCGGTGCCGAAGGGCGAACGCGCCGCCAATGCGGTCGAGGCGGTGATCTCTTCCATGGCGCTTGGCTTCCCGGTGGCGCTGAAGGCGCTCGGCGTCAGCCACAAATCCGAAGTTGGCGCCGTCAGGCTCAATCTCAGGGATGCCGAATCCGTCAGCACCGCAGCGCATGACCTCTTGCCACTCGGCACCGGGCTCTATGTCGAGCGCATGGTGCGCGACGGCGTCGCCGAACTCATCGTCGGCTTCACCCGCGACCCTATGTTCGGCGCGGTGATGACGCTCGGCACCGGCGGCGTGCTGGTCGAGCTATTGCGCGACAGCGTTACGCTCATGCTGCCGGCGACCCGCGACGATATCGAGGCGGCGCTGCGCGGCCTGAAACTGTTCCCGCTGCTCGAAGGCTATCGCGGCCGGCCGAAAGCCGATGTCGCGGCTGCCATCGATGCCATTTCGGGCATTGCCGCCTTCGTGCAGCAGAATGCCGGTGAGATCGAGGAACTCGACATCAACCCGCTGATCGTCTGTGCAGAGGGCAAGGGCGCCTGGATCGCCGACGCGCTGCTGGTGCTGGGAGAGAACACGAATGTCTGACGTCATTTCGACCCGCCGCGAGGGCACCATCCTCGAAGTCACCCTCGACCGGCCCAAGGCCAACGCCATCGACCTGAAGACCTCTCGGCTGATGGGCGAGACCTTCAAGGCATTCCGAGACGATCCGGAATTGCGCGTCGCCATCGTCAAGACCGCAGGCGACAAGTTCTTCTGCGCCGGCTGGGATTTGAAGGCCGCTGCAGGCGGCGATGCGGTCGACGGCGACTATGGCGTCGGCGGTTTTGCCGGGCTACAGGAATTGCGCGACCTCAACAAGCCGGTCATCGCTTGCGTCAACGGCATGGCGGTCGGAGGCGGCTTCGAGCTGGCGCTGTCCTGCGACCTCATCTACGCCTCCGATCATTCCTCCTTCGCGCTGCCCGAGATCCGCGCCGGTACGCTGGCCGACGCGGCGACGATCAAACTGCCGAAGCGCATCCCCTACCATGTCGCCATGGACCTTCTGCTCACCGGCCGCTGGATGGATGTCGCCGAGGCGCATCGCTGGGGCCTGGTCAACGAGGTGCTGCCCAAGGAAAGGCTGGAAGATCGCGTCTGGGAGATCGCCCGGCTGCTGGCTGGCGGCCCGCCGCTGGTGTTTGCCGCGATCAAGGAGACGGCGCGCGTGGCCGAGGCGCTGACCTTCCAGGATGCGATGAACAGGGTGACGCGGCGCCAGTTGGCGACGGTCGATGCACTCTATGGCTCCGAAGACGGCATGGAAGGTTTTCGCGCTTTTGCGGAGAAGCGTGAGCCGGTTTGGAAGGGGAAGTAGTAGGAACGATGGCGTTCCGTCACACCCCCCTCTGCCCTGCCGGGCATCTCCCCCGCAAGGGGGGAGATCGGACGTCGTTTCTGCTTTCGCCAATAGTCGACGCTGCAAGAAGAGCACCGCGATCGAAACTGCCAATCTCCCCCCTGTTTGGACCGGAGACATCGCGAACAGGTGTGCGAGGACATCGCGAACAGTTTGGCGTGCTTTGCGCCGGGAGGTTCGCGATGCC